>JAWUVO010000046.1:0-28296 GCA_034112325.1 Bermanella sp.
GCGATAGGAAAGCACTATGGCATTAAATGTTTACAACACTCTGACTCGTCAGAAAGAAGAATTTAAACCACTACAAGCTGGCAAGGTTGGCATGTACGTATGTGGTATGACGGTTTATGATTTTTGTCATATGGGCCATGCTCGTGTGATGGTATCGTTTGACGTAATCGTACGGTATTTGCGCCATATAGGTTACGACGTAAATTATATCCGCAACATCACTGATATCGATGACAAAATAATTAATCGTGCGGCAGAAAACGGCGAAGATTTTAATATATTAGTTGATCGCATGGTGGTTGCCATGAATGAAGATTTTGCCAAACTTAATGTACTAACACCAAACAGCGAACCAAAAGCTACAGATCATATTCAAGGTATTTTGGAAATGGTACAAACTCTAATTGAAAAAGAGTTTGCCTATGTGGGCACCAATGGTGACGTATATTATCGTGTTCGTAAATTTGAAGGTTACGGCAAGCTATCAGGTAAGATTTTAGAAGAACTTGAATCAGGTGCCCGTATAGAAGTTGAAGAAGCCAAAGAAGATCCACTAGATTTTGTTTTGTGGAAGTCGGCTAAGCCTGGAGAGCCATCTTGGAAAAGCCCTTGGGGTGATGGTCGACCAGGTTGGCACATTGAATGTTCAGCCATGTCTACTTGCTGCTTAGGTAATAACTTTGATATTCATGGTGGTGGCCCTGATTTGAAATTCCCTCATCATGAAAATGAAATAGCTCAAAGTGAAGCGGCTACTGGTGAGCAATATGCAAATACTTGGATGCATGCTGGTACGTTACGCATTGATGGCGAAAAAATGTCTAAGTCGTTAGGTAACTTTTTTACCATTCGTGATGTACTAAAAGAATACGATGCTGAGGTGATTCGTTTCTTTTTAGCTTCTGTACATTATAGAAGCGAGATTAATTACAGCCAAGAAGGGCTGCAAGATGCACAAGTTAAACTTGATCGTTTATATAACGCGCTTAAGGGTTGTAACTTATCTATTGAACTAGATGAGAGTAAACCAGAAGTATCCGACTTTTTAAAAGATTTTAATGCCGCCATGGACGATGACTTTAATACACCAAAAGCTATTGCTGTGATGTTTGAATTAGTTACCAAAATCAATAAATCTGAAGGCGCATTAAAAGATATACTAGCATCATTACTTAAAACCTTTGCCGATGTATTGGGTTGCCTGCAAACAGACCCAGAAGACTACTTCAAGCAAGGTGTAGATATAGATGAATCTTATATTCAAACAATGATTGAAAAACGTGTTCAGGCTAAAAAAGATAAGAACTATGCCTTGGCTGATCAAATTCGAATTGACCTAGACGAGCAGGGCATCGAACTGCAAGATAGTCGCGAAGGTACTGCCTGGGTTAAAAAATAATACAATCTTTTGATTATGTTATTTTAGATTTATTAAAGCGCCGAGAGGCGTTTTTTTATACATAAAAAGGATGTTGTAAATGTTAAAAATACTTATGTTACTTACTTTGTTTGTTACGTCTTTAAATGTGTATAGCGAAGCTACTTCAGTTTTAGATGCCGACTTAAAAACATTAAAAAATAATTTGATGGCTCTAAAAAATAAAACTAGATTCTCTAATCAAGATCTAATTACTTTAGGGTATGTGGATGACTCAATATTAGAAATTAAAAGTACCATTGATAATCTTGATCTAGACAAACAACAATATTTAAAAGTACTGTCTAATTTATATGAACTAAGGCTTACCTTAGAACCGATTGAAAATACAAGTATAGTCGACTCATTTTTAGGCGATTCATTATTAGTATCGGAGTCAGTTGAGCTTAATGACACTAACAATGCTTTAACGGCCAACAATGAACGATATTTGTATAATACTGTTGCTTGCCCAACAAAATATTCATTGCAGCGCTGGAGAATGTTAGAGCTTAACGAGCGACGATTGAAGGCGGTAGAGTGCAAACTGTCTTCTGAGGTTAATGAGTTTGATGGACTTTATAAAGAAAAGATAAAAGAAATTCCTGGGCTTAATGGAGAGGTTGTTATTGTTTTTGATGTAAGTCCAAAAGGCATAATCGAAATTAAAAATACAGAGTCAGGTTTACCTAAAGATCTTGTAAATTCTATGATTCATTCAATCGAATCTATTAAAATGCCAACTCTAGATTCTAATAATATTGAAGTAACTTACAAGCTTACATTCTCACCTTGAAGGCAGGCTCTTTTTTTTACTCGCAGCTTCCGTTAAGCTGAGGTTAGCTAAGCCTTCTATCTTAAGCTGCCCAAATGTTTAATATATAATAATAATCACATTTCTCATGGAAATAAAAATGGCTATATCAAAAATCACTGGCATTTGTGCGAGCGCAATCATGCTTTTCCTTACAGCTTGCTCTAGCGATAAATTGGCTAATGTTCCTGCTGCTGATACTCAGCGAGTTATTTCGCAAGGTACTATTGTGGGTTTTGATGGAGAATACAATAATCACTCTTGGGTCGGTATTCCGTTCGCTAAGCCGCCGGTAGGGGATTTACGCTGGAAAGCCCCGCAACAAGTGGGCGCTTTTGAGTCAGAGTTGTTTAAAGCCACCAATCATGGTTCAGCTTGCACTCAGTTTGCTGGTGGTCTTGGAGGTCTAGAAGGGGATATTGGTAGTATAGGCGGCAGTGAGGATTGCCTTTATCTGTCAGTTTATGCGCCAAAGTTAACAAGCGAACAAATTGCCAACAACAATAAAAAGTTACCAGTAATGGTCTGGGTGCATGGCGGTGCTAACAAAGTGGGTACTGGATCTATGTACGATGGCTCCCGTCTTGCCGCCGAGCAAAATGTAATTGTAGTTAGTATCAATTACCGTTTAGGACCATTTGGTTGGTTCCTACATCCATCATTAAACAAGACAGGTTCAGATCTAGATAAAAGTGGTAACTACGGCATATTAGATATTATAGAGTCATTAAAATGGGTCAAAGAAAATATTGCCAGTTTTGGTGGCGACACAAGTAACGTGACTTTATTTGGTGAGTCAGCAGGTGCCTATAACACCTTTAGTTTAATGCTAAGCCCACAGGCTAAAGGATTATTTCATAAGGCTATTTCTCAAAGTGGAGGATTGACTTTAACCTCTGCTGAAGCCGCGTCAAACTTTGTAAAAGACGGAGGCAAAGAATTTTCATCTCAGCAAGTGGAACTTTATACTCGTGCAGTTGAGCAGTCAGAAAAAAATATTGAAGATATTAAATTCTCACTATTAGCTACTACAGATAAAGACAGAGCTGATTTTCTAAAATCTTTAAGTGCCAAGCAACTATTTAACGCTTACCATTATGGTGATAAGTCTGTGCGTTTACGTAATCCAGACTTAATATCTGATGGTATTGTTATTCCTAAAGGTGATCCGGCGGTATTGTTTGCTGATGTAAGTACTCATAACAATGTATCGCTTATAGCAGGCACCAACAGAGATGAGAGTAAGCTTTATCAATTTAAAGATCCTGAGTTGGTTGATATTTACTTTGGTGCTTACTTTATTGTAAAAGACCAAGCTAAATATGATGCGTTTGCAGAATACCCATCAAAGATGTGGAAGTTTAATGGTGTTGATAATTATGCCGCAGCATTAAGTAAGTCTATGCCTGGCAAAGTTTGGGCTTATAGGTTCGACTGGGATGAACAAGCTAGACCATTGGGCGTAGAAATAGATCGACTGATTGGAGCTGGCCATGGTATGGAGATTCAGTTTATATTTGGTTTCACCGATAAAAGTAAGACTTTTCAGCAAATGTATAATGATGACAATGAAAAAAGCAGAGAAGCTTTGTCTAGGCGTATGCGTAACTACTGGGCTGGTTTTGCACACAACGGCAAGCCGCATAGAGGTTTAGACGGTAAAGGTGTTAAGTGGAATGCCTGGGATAGTTCAGAGGGCAGTATCGACAAATATATAGTTTTAGACAGTGAGGCTGATGGCGGAATTCGTATGACAAATAAACTTGTTAGTTTGAATTCAATTGAACGTGGAGTGTTATCAGATACTCGTCTTCCTGATATTAAAGATAAATGTCGGGTATTTGCTAATCTTGCTAAAGCTAAAGATTATCACTGGCCTGAGGATGAATATAGCAGCAAAGTTTCAGGTACTTGCGCGTTATTTCCTTTGATTCCCTGATATTTAATTTGATTATAAAAAAGCGCCTTCAGGCGCTTTTTTTATAAATTAAAATTAGCTTAGTTTTCTAGCTTAGTTGTTTTAATAGTATTATGAGTGGTCTTTACCGATTAAATATTTTGCAGTCTACAAGTAAATAATTATTAATGTTTGTGAGTATTTTGTAGTTGCTTAAACCTATTTATTAGTAATTCGGGCACTTCACAGCTGCTATTGTTTTCGTAATCATAATACACAATCATGCCCTTACCTTTGGCGGCTACAGTGTCATGATGTTCGCTATAAACTGCATACTCCATAGTAAAACGTTTGTCTCCAACAGCTGGTACTTCTAGTAATCTTGCGCCTAGAATAAGTTTGTCTGGAAAAGAAATAGGCGCTCTGAACTGACAGTGAGTTTCCGCTAAAATAGGACCAATATTAGTTTCGTCCATATAGGTCATTACACCTGTTTTTTCGAAGTAAGCCATTCTGACATCTTCAAAATATCTAAAGTAAACCGTATTGTTAACATGCTGAAAAGCATCCATGTCGCCCCAAATTACCTCTTGTTTTAATATCAGTGGGTAGTCACGTAAGAATGTGCTTTTTTTATCACTCATCTTTTCTCTTTTTAACTATGCTGTGTTGATATGAATTTAAATTAATTTACATTAAATGCGTCAAATTTAACACTGGCCAAAGCTTATCTAAGTTATTATTTGAATCTAGCTAGTATCAGCCTACAGCTTTAAGGTAGCCTACTTTTTTTAATAGGCGACAGGTTAAGAATACCAGCAGCTATGATTATGCCGCTGCCAATGACCGTACTAATAAGCAGTGCCTCACCCCATATAAACCAACCTAGTGCCGCCCCATAAACCACAGAACTATAAACGTAGGGTCCAATTTGTCCTGGGTTTGCAATCCTATATGCCCTTGTTAATGCCAGTTGTCCTAATGTACCAGCCAGTCCCATTAACACAATCCAAGGCCAGTTATGACTATAAGGTAGTTGCCAGCTCCATATAAGTGGAATAGAAGCTAAAAAAGTACTGATTAAGCCGAAGTAAAATACGATGGTTACGCTAGACTCAGTAGATCCCATTAAACGAATACAAACCTTGGCAGTACCCGCTAGAAAAGCAGCCCCAATGCCAATTAAAGCGATTGGGGTGAATGAATCGGTTGCAGGTTTTAAAATAAAGATCACACCAACAAAGCCCAATGCAATTGCAGCTATATTTTTTCTACGAATAGATTCACCTAACCACAGCGCGGCAATTATTGGCATGAAGAATGGGGTGGTTAATTTAACTAAAAATGCTTCAGCTAAAGGTAGGTTGGCTAAAACATAGAAAAAACCATACATAGCCGTCAATCCTACCGCGGCCCGAACAAAGTGAAGGTGAATTTTATTGGTCTTTAACGAGGCAATACCAGTATTTAATAAAATGGGCAGCAATAATAAAAGACCAAATAAATTACGATAAAAGACAATTACTTCAGTGCTTAGGTCAGCGCTAAGGTGTTTGATTAACGCACCCATTAGAGCTAACAAGGCTTCGCCCAGCAGAATTAGCAATGCACCTTGTAATAATTTATTGGGTGGGGGTTTAGGTATCGTAGAGCCCAACTGAGTTGGTTTTAACGGGTACTTCACAGATAAACAACCAAACTATTGATAGATGTCATTATTGTAGCAAGTATTGATCTTTAGCTGGTTGAATTAATTAACAGCGTCACCATAAATACCTTATAAAGAATAATAACTTCGCTTAGTTCTTGCATTCGCTAAGCTTAATGAAAGATCAGAGGATTACCCACATGAGAATGGAAAAATTCACCAGCAGCTTACAGCAAGCTTTGTCTGAAGCGCAGTCCATGGCACTAGGCCGTGACAACAGCCAAATTGATACGTTGCACCTGTTATTAGCTTTACTTGATCAAACCCCAGGCGGTATTCGTCCTTTGTTACAGGGCTTGGGTATAAAAACCAATGATCTAAAAGCTAAGCTTAATGAGAAGGTTGCAGCTTTACCAAAAATTACATCACCCGACGGTAACTTGAGTTTAGCCCCAGAGCTTGGGCGTATTTTAAACCTAACGGATCGCTTGGCACAAAAGCGTGGTGATCAATATATATCTAGTGATCTGGTATTGCTGGCCGCACTAGAAGATAAAGGTGGAGCGGGTAAGGTTCTCACTGACATAGGCCTAGATAAGGTAAAGGTTGAACGTGCTATTGATGTGGTGCAACAAGGTGAAAGTGTGGATGACCCAAATGCAGAAGATAATCGTCAGGCTCTAGATAAGTACACCGTAGATTTAACCGCTTTGGCTACAGAGGGTAAATTGGACCCCGTTATTGGTCGTGATGATGAAATTCGCAGAACCATACAGGTGTTACAGCGCCGCACGAAAAATAACCCAGTTCTTATTGGTCATCCCGGTGTAGGCAAAACGGCCATTATTGAAGGCTTAGCGCAACGCATTGTTAATGGCGAAGTTCCTGAAGGATTGCGCGACAAGCAAATATTATCTTTAGATATGGGTTCGCTACTGGCTGGAGCAAAATTTCGAGGTGACTTTGAAGAGCGATTAAAAAATGTATTAAAAGAAGTGAGTAAACAACAAGGTAATATTATTTTGTTTATTGACGAAATTCATACCATGGTGGGTGCCGGAAAAGGCGATGGCGCTATGGACGCGGGTAATATGTTAAAACCTGCGTTAAGCCGTGGAGAGCTTCATTGTGTTGGCGCGACTACGCTTGACGAATATCGAGAATACATTGAAAAAGATGCCGCTCTAGAGCGTCGTTTTCAAAGAGTTTTAGTAGATGAACCTACAGAAGAAGATACTATTGCAATTTTACGCGGGCTTAAAGAGCGTTATGAAGTTCACCACGGTGTGCAAATATTAGACGTGGCAATTGTAGCAGCAGCAAAACTATCTAACCGATATATTACGGATAGAAAATTACCTGACAAAGCAATTGATTTAATTGACGAAGCCGGCTCAATTATTCGTATGGAAATTGACAGCAAACCTGAAGACATGGATCGTCTAGAGCGTCGCTTAATTCAATTAAAAATTGAGCGTGAAGCCCTTAATAAAGAAAATGATGTTAGTAGTAAAAATCGCTTAAAAGAAATTAACCATGAAATTAATAAACTTGGACACGAATACGTAGAGCTTGACGATGTTTGGAAAAAAGAAAAATTAATTCTGGAAGGCAGTACCAAGGCAAAAGAACAGCTTGAACTTGCCAAAGTTGAAATGGAGCAAGCAAGAAGAGCAGGCGACTTACAATTGATGTCTGAACTTCAATACGGCCGAATTCCAGAATTAGAAAAACAAATTGAAAAAGCCGAAGAGGCGGCTAAAGGCAATAACGAATTTAAACTATTACGAAATAAAGTAACCGACGAAGAAATAGCCGAGGTGGTTAGTAAATGGACAGGCGTTCCTGTATCAAAAATGCTGGAAGGGGAGCGCGATAAATTACTGCGTATGGAGTCTGAGTTACATAAAAATGTAATAGGACAAGAAGATGCAATTGTCGCAGTTTCTAATGCCGTTAGAAGAAGCCGTGCGGGCTTGTCAGATCCTAAACGACCTAACGGCAGTTTCTTGTTTTTGGGACCTACAGGTGTAGGTAAAACTGAGTTGTGTAAAGCATTAGCAAACTTCATGTTTGATTCTAACGATGCCATGATTCGTGTTGATATGTCAGAGTTTATGGAAAAACACAGTGTGGCTAGATTAATTGGCGCACCTCCAGGTTATGTAGGCTACGAAGAAGGTGGCTACTTAACTGAGCATGTTCGTCGTAAACCTTACAGCGTGATTCTATTAGACGAGGTAGAAAAAGCGCATCCAGATGTTTTTAACATACTATTACAGGTGTTAGATGACGGTCAGCTAACCGACGGTCAAGGTCGAACGGTTGACTTTAAAAATACGGTATTGGTAATGACGTCAAATCTAGGCAGTGATGTTATTCAAACTATGGCGGCTAATAGTGAAGGGGAAGAGCAAAGCGATTTAGAGTACGATGCCATGAAAGATGCAGTTATGGAGATTGTAGGTGGACACTTTAGACCTGAGTTTATTAATCGTATTGACGAAGTAGTGGTTTTTCATCCATTAATGAAAAATCAAATTCGCGGTATTGCTGATATTCAAATTGATCAATTACGCGCCCGTTTAAAAGAACGCGATATGACACTAGAGCTAACCGACGCGGCTATAAACAGAATAGTCGACCTTGGTTACGACCCTGTATATGGTGCACGCCCTCTTAAACGAAGCATACAGAGACTAATTGAGAACAGCCTAGCGCAAGATATTCTTTCGGGTAAATTTACCGAAGGAGCACATATTTTAGCCGATATAACAGATGATGGAAAACTTGCTTTTAGCTCGAGAGAACTTATAGAAAGCTAGTGATAGTTTATGTTAGTTTTAAAATGGGTTAATGATCAGTTGTTAGCCCATTTTTTTTGTTAAAATCTATTGATTGACTAAGCTTATAATATTAATTATTTTCCAGAGTTTAACATGGCAAAAACAGACCTATCTGCAATTCAGCTACTGGCAAATATTACTCGCCATCGCAGTAGGTTATCGGTTGAAAGTGCGTTACTTGAAAACGTATACCAATTTATTGACTGCCAAGGTGTGACCTTATTACGACTAAATCATCGACTTAAAGAAAGCCATGTAATCTCATCTTTTCCAACAAATAAAGTCGCTCATTCTGGCCTGTCCAAACATATCTCTAGCGCTAATATTTGTTCTCGTCCTGATTTGGTAATAATCTCCAACTTAATATCTAGCGCAGCCAATCTCGGTGTTCATCAACTAGATCCAAGTACAAAAACTGCTTTTTTCCCCGCTATTATTTCTGAGTGGCTTACAGATATTGTTTGTATAACTGGTTTGTCCCCAAAACTAAATAATGAACAACTACAGACGTTAGCCGCTGTTATCAGTGTTTACAGTAACTTTATTCACATTCTTGAAGAAGGGGAGCGTGATGTATTGACGGGTTTGCTAAATCGTAAAACCTTTGATTCTAGAATCGATAATTTATTAACCGAGAGTTATTTAACACAACGTCCAAATATTCTAGCTGTAGATAAACAGGAGGAAAGAAAGGCATTCGATCAGCTTGCTGTATCCCATTGGATTGGCGTGCTGGATATAGATTTTTTCAAAAATATAAATGATCAATATGGTCATATTTATGGGGATGAAGTGTTAATTTTATTTAGTAAGTTAATGAGAGATGTATTCCGTAACAACGATTTATTATTTAGATTTGGTGGAGAAGAGTTTGTAGTTTTTTTACTCAATATTGACGAGTCAGGTGCAGAAACAGCATTTGAGCGATTTAGGTACGAGGTAGAGCATTATAACTTCCCCCAAGTGGGCTCTGTCACGGTAAGTATAGGCTTGACTTGTATGCAGGAGGGTAATCATACGGCCACCATTTTAGATCAAGCAGACAAGGCTCTATACTATGCAAAAGAGCATGGGCGTAATAAGGTCTGTAATTATAGCAGTCTAATGAAACGTGGCTTACTAGAAAAAATAAGTGTTAAGGATAATATCGATCTGTTTTAGCGCTTTCTGATACCTTGTATGACGCATTAATATAAAAATTGACTCTTGATGACAATTTGATTTAATCAGGTTATGCAAAATCAATTCACCACATTTGACCCTAAAATAGCCATTCAGCCGGTTCGGTCGTTGATTAATTTCTGCGAAAGGCAGGGTTTAGATCGGTCCGGTATGCTGCAAGCCACAAACTTATCGGAAGATCAGTTAAACGACGGCCGCTTGTTAATTGATGTAAACCGCTTCGAAGACTTATATCGTCATGTAAGTAGTAGCTTAAACGACAGTAATATTGGATTTAAATTTGGCCAGATTTTTGAAGCCGATCGATGGGGGGTGCTAGGTTATATTGCTCTGACTTCACAAAACATGGTTGCTGCTATGGAAGCGCAATATAAATTCCAGTCTTTGTCAGGGAATATGGGGGCGCCGCTTCAACTAAATCATGGGGCTGTTACTACTTTGCAATGGGTGCCAGCCTATAATTGCAGTCATCATTTACCTGAGCAAATAATTACAGGCTTAGTCAGTCTTGCTCGAATTCTAACTAATAATAATAAATATACCCCAAGTTCGGTGTTCTTTACCCATAAAGCCCAAGGGGATAAAGCCAGTTATGCCAAATATTTTAACTGTCCAGTAAACTTTTCAGCAGAGTTTAACGGTATTATCATGAGTAACCAGGAGCTAAACAGCTCGTTAACCAAATCGGACTTCGAACTTAATCAAGTTTTAATTCAGCATGCTCAGTCTATGCTAGCTCACCAAACGTTTAGTTCACCTATGGAAGTTATCAAAGACTATGTTATCAAAACCCTTCCGACACATGTTCCTGATATAGATGAAGTAGCAAAGTACTTAAATTTAAGTGTCCGTAGTACCCAGCGTAAGTTGCAAGATTATGGTACTAGCTTTTCTCAAGTGTTAGACGCTATTCGTAAAGAACTTGCATTAACATACCTAAGACAAACTCATAACTCAGTTCTTTATGTGAGCGAGCGACTTGGTTTTTCAGAACAAAGTGCATTTCAACGTGCTTTTAAGCGTTGGACAGGTACTACGCCAAGACGCTATCGAGTGTCTACGCTTGCCGATAAAATATAACTGCACCTCACACTGTCTTTGTTTTATAAGTAGTTAAGTCAATGAATTAGTGTGTAAATTAGCACATCTAGGTTAAAAATTGACTTTACACGACACATAAGTGACCTAGACAGTCAGTATTGTTTTCAAATATTGCTCTATTATGTGTGCTCATCATTAAAAAAATAACTAGAGAAGCGTGATGCCAGAAATACAATATGACGGTAGCCAGCAATGGATACTAAACCTAACACTAGCCATAATGATTTTAGGTTTAGTGCTGGATATTAAACCTCGAGATTTTTTAGCCGTATTCAAAAATCCTAAAGCGCCGGCTATTGGATTAGCGGCTCAATTTTTATTACTGCCAGCCTTTACTTGTGGACTAACATTGTTATTAGATTTACCGGCTGGAATTGAGCTTGGTATGATTTTAGTTGCGGCTTGCCCTGGTGGCGCACTATCAAATTTTATTACTCACATGTCAGGTGGTAACACAGCACTTTCTATTTCTATCACAGCCATTTCAAGTGTTATTGCGGTGGTAATGCTGCCTATTAACTTTATGTTTTGGGCTTCTATTAATCCTGTGGCAAACGAATTATTACTTAATATAAATGTGAGTGGCGTAGATATTATTCAATCGCTTTTAGTGGTATTGGCCGCGCCTTTAGTACTAGGCTTTGCCATTCAGAATTTTTATCCAAACATAGCTAAAAGAATGCACAGCATATTAAAATATTTTGGTTTAGTAGCATTAATTCTATTTATATTAATCGCTGTAATCGCTAACTTTGAGCACTTTATTGCCCAGTTTTGGATACTATTTGTCGCCGTTTTAGCTCATAACATTTTGGCCATGGGTACTGGTTATGCCGCATCTTCAATTGGTGGTCTACCAATTGCTGATAAAAAGGCAATAACACTTGAGGTAGGTATGCAAAACTCTTCGCTGGCTATCGCAATTGTATTTAGTCAGTTTAATGGTGAATATGGTATGGCATTAATTAGCGCGTTTTGGGGTACTTGGCACATAGTGTCGGGACTTACTTTTGCTGGTATTAGCCGAAAATATATGCAAAAGAATGTCGAGGCTACACAATGAAAATTTTAATAACTGGCGCAGCAGGCGACATTGGTTCACGTTTAGTAAAGATACTAAGTGCTCGTAAAAATATAGATTTATATACAACAGCACTTGAGCAACTAAGTTTTAAATCTGATAATACTCACGCTTGCTTTGATATTAGAAATGACGATTTTTTTAAGTGGGTAGAGAGTATAAAACCAGATGTAATAATTCACTTAGCATCAATTATTCAGCTACCTGAGGGGATGACAATTGATCAAGCGCACGACATAGATGTTAAAGCCACCGAGCGACTGCTTGAAACATCAGTAAGAGTAGGGGTTAAAAAAATCATCATCACCTCTAGTGGTGCTGCATATGGTTATTGGAAAGATAATGCTGATTATTTAACTGAAGATATGTTGTTACGTGGAAATAATGATTACTTTTATTCTTCGCATAAGCGACAAGTTGAAGAAATAATGAATCGCTATAAAAATGATTATCCACAGCTTTCACAGGTTGTATTTAGACCAGGAACCGTACTTGGACCCAATTTTAATAATCCAATCACAAATATGTTCAGTAAAAATATAATTACGGGTATTGCGGGAAATGAATCACCATTTGTTATTATTTGGATAGATGATTTAGTCGATTATTTAATTGAAGCGGCTCTTACCGATGTGCAGGGTGTTTATAATGTAGCGGGCGACGGTACGTTATCACTTAGACAAATTGCAAAACGTTTAAATAAATTTTACTTACCCATTCCCGCCAACTTTTTACGATTTATTTTGAGAGTATTAAAGCCACTAAAAATATCTCAATATGGACCAGAACAAGTTAAATTTATTCAGTACAGGCCGGTACTCGCTAACGACAAAATAAAAGCTAACTTTGATCATCAGCCGAGTAAAAGTACCGAGCAAGCCTTTGAAGCGTTTTTACAGCAAACTACTAAGAGATATATTAAATTATGAAGCTATCAAATATATTTTTAACTATCAGCTTGACTTTGTTAAGTAGCTACAGTGCTTTAAGCATAGCTGGGACTGTACAGGTGAAAGATCAATCTGGACATTTAGTCAATAACGTTATGGTCTCGCAAACTCCTGTTTCAGGCTACACAGTAGATCGAAGTGATAGCGGCTATCCTCCAGAAGGGGTCGTCAATCGTTCTAGCGCTAGTTATACAAAGTTTACAAATATGGACGGGCGGGTACAGTTTTCAAGCTTTAATGATCAGCTTGTACGCTACCGATTAAGGAAGCCTGGCTATAAAGATCAAACTATCGAGATTGAAGGTAGTGAAACATGGAAGGTCATAATTGAACTTGAATTGGATCCTGTTGCATTAGCCGCATCGCGTCCAGCTAATACTTGGTTAGCCGCTTTAGATTTAGAAACTGATTTGAAAAAACACTACATCATGCAATGTGGCTTTTGTCATCAACAAGGCAGTATGTATTTACGACGGGATCGTAGTATCGAGCAATGGGATGAGACAATTTACCGAATGGTAAATTATGGCGCGAGATTAGCTGATGACGCGCAGAGTGACTTACCAAAATTATTGCATGAAAAATATGGCAAACTAAATGCTAATCCTGAATTGATTTCTGCAGGTACCCCTTGGGCTGCTCATTTAATCCAATCATCTATAGTCGAGTGGCCGATAGGAGATAGTTTTTCGCAAATGCATGACTTGCTATATCACTCAACGGGTAAGGTTTATGTGGGCGATAATTTACAAGATCGAATGTATGAAATAGATGTAGAGACTGGAGAATATAGTGTATACAAACTTCCTAGAGAAGATTGGGATCAGCACGGTGGTTTATTAGGTTCACGTTTAAAGCATTTTCCTAAGCATGAAACTTTTGCCGGTATTCATTCATTTGCCGAAAGTAAAAAAGATGGCGTTATATTTATAACGGCATCTTATCAGCAACGAATTATTGAATTTAATCCGACTACAAAAAAATGGACTAATCATCATATGGATGGTGGTTATTATCCGCATACATTACGAATAGATGAAGATGATAATGTTTGGTTCACCTTAGCACTTTCGAATCAAGTAGGTGTTTTTAATCGAAAAACAAAAGCTTTTAAGTTAATTGATTTACCATCACGTGGTATTAAAGAAACCATAACCATTAAATTAATGGGAGTATTGTTTAAATTAATGAGCTGGGGTTTACCAGTTGGTAATTGGGCTTCTATCGATAGAGATTCCACCGGTGTGCCGTTGCCGTACGGTATTGATATAGCGCCTGATGGTGGTATTTGGTTTGCTCGCTTACATGCTGATAGTATTGGACGAATTGACCCAGAGACTCACGAAATTAAAATGTATGACACGCCTTTTAAAGGGCCGCGTCGATTAAGGATCGATAAAGAGGGTGGGATCTGGATAGCCGCTTTTCCAGAATCACAGATTGTTCGCTTTGATCAACAAAAAGAAACGTTTAAATTTTATGATTTACCAGTTGAACCATTCGGTAGTGAAACTCCATATTCATTAAATATCGACCATAGTCGTTCGATTATTTGGGTAAATGGAAATACATCGGATGCTTTATATGCTTACTATTTTAAAGAAGATCGCTGGCAGCATTACCCTATGCCTAAAAAGGTAACGTTTACGCGCGATGTAGAGATCGCCCCTGACGGTACAGTATTTACTACCAATTCTAGCTTTCCTAGTTGGCACATTGAAGATGCGCAGCCAACTTTAATAGTGTTAAAGCCTAGTATATCTCAATAGTATATTTTCAAATAAAGTAAGTTGAATTTTAATGAAGTTAGTTGTTTTTTATATATCGTGCTTCGTGGCTTTTGTAGCCGGTCATATGGTGAACTACAGTGCGATAATGTATAGCCTTGAAGTATTTGATTCATCTTTA
This sequence comes from Bermanella sp., assembly GCA_034112325.1. GTDB lineage: Bacteria > Pseudomonadota > Gammaproteobacteria > Pseudomonadales > Oceanobacteraceae > Bermanella. Next base: position 14,845 of record JAWUVO010000046.1, read on the forward strand.
ATTGCTGGCTTAGCGTATGGATTATGTTTCGGACCTCCATTATTTTTTGGCTGGCTGGGTGGAGCATATATCGATCGTTACAGTGCTAAATGGGTGTTACTTATATCTCAAAACTTTTTTATTGTTGGTGTATTAGGCATGTTTTATGTGATGTCTTATAAACCAGAATTCAGCATTGCTATATTTTTAACCTCAAGTTTTTTTGTTGGCGTGGCGTGGGCATTTGTAGCGCCATCAAGGCTTGCCGCAATGGGGCAGTATGTAAATAATGCGCAATTACCAAAATCGACTATTACATTTAATTTATTAGTCATGCTGGGGTTTGGTCTGGCACCAATATTACTGACACAAATTAAACAATACTTTGACTGGAGCGGTGTGGCGTTAACTAGTATTAGCTTATTTTTAATTTCTAGTCTGCTGCTTGTTAATGCACCTAATGAACATAAGCGCAGGTCACATCAAAACTTAAGGCAAGAGTGGGCTGAATGCTTTTCTGTTTTAAAAGGCAGTCCAGTTATCTCACAATTATTATTCGCGGCTGTTATTGGGTATATGATGATGGGACCAATGCAGGTTATTTTACCCCAAGTAGCTGATCAAATGCTGGTTCTAAACCCCTTACAGAAAGGCCAGTATTTAGGATTAATTGCACTATCATTAATTATTGGTGGTATTGCTGCGATGAAATTAAGAAATTATTTATCTATAGGTAAATCAATCTTAACCATGTTGTTTTTATGTGGCATATCTTTGGGATTGATCGGCTTAGTTGAAACTATTTGGTTGAGTTGTTTGATACTAATGATTGCCACAACTTTAGCTGGAATAGTCGTTAGTTTTATTGTGGCAGCGCTACAACACTTTACTCCTGAGGCTATTCGAGGCCGAGTGATGAGTATTTACACCATTATAAGTCAGGTTGTATCGGCTATGGCCGGAGTGCTTGCAGGTGCCATTGCGCAAGGAGTTAGTGTGCCTGTTAGCTTGTATGTAATTAGTGCGTTATTTGTTATAGCTACTATTTGTTTAGCTATTAAAGGGGAGCAGCTAAAAGGCTTTAATAGTTTTAAAACAAGCTAATCTCTTAACTTACTGTTGAAAGCCTTCGTCATACCCGCGATTACGGGTATCCATTCTTCTGATTTTACACTACTAATAAGATGTGTCAGCCGCTATTGAAACCGACAGCTTCTTTAATATAGCTAACAGTGTAATTAAAGATGTTACCGATATAAGCCCTACAATAAAGCCAATTATAGGCATGTGGGCAAACATCCATGTACAAGCCGACGTACAAGCTATAAATTTTATTGTTTCAAAAATTATAGAGTTAGGGCTATTTTCTTGTAACCTACCTAAGCTGAATAAACTAAAAGTAAGTACCACACTAGTAGTTATAATTTCAGTGCTGGTCATATCTTTTAATAAAATCATAAACGGTAATATGCCAGCGGCAACAAACAAATACTGAAAGAATACATACCATTTTTGTGACTTACTTAGCTTGGTATCAAATTTATCAGCCGCTAGATTACTTTTTATAATAGGGTATTTAGTCGTTACATCCTCTGGGCGATAACCAGTTTTACGAAACCATAGGGTAAACTTATCAGACCATTTTTCTGTTCTTATTGCATCTCTAATTAAACTTGAAAGAACCTGTAAATTACCCCAAATAGGATTCCAGCTCGCCAGTTGAGTGCTGATACCAAATATTACTTTTTCTTGTTTTAACTCAGGTTGAAAGGTATTAAATATACGGTCCCATATTAAAAATACGCCGCCATAGTTTTTATCTATATAAATTTTATTTTTTGCATGATGAACACGGTGATTACTAGGTGTAATAAATAGTGCTTCGTACCATGCTGGCATACGATCTATTACTTGAGTATGTACCCAGTACTGATAAATTAAATTTAACGAGCCGACGGCTACAAGTAACCATGGTGGAAAGCCTAATAATAACATTGGAATAAAGCACAGTGCGCCAATAGGGTTTGGAATACTGGTTTGGCGCAAAGCCGTTGTTAAATTATATTCTTCGCTAGAGTGATGAATTACATGGCTAGCCCAACCAATATTCATAGTATGCCCAAACCTATGATTCCAATAATAACTAAGATCGTAAATCACAAATGCTATAATCCATGTTGTAATATTATCTTGCCAAGTAAATAGGGCAAAGCTTTCATAGGTATATGCATAAAGTGAAAGGGGAAGCAGGGCATAAAGAGCACCTGTAATTCGACTCAAAATACCCAAAGAAAGTGAGTTGATTGAATCATTAAGTCGATAATAATCGGTGCCCTTAAAATGATTCCATAGTAATTCGATTACAATTAACAGAAAAAAACCAGGTATGGCTAATAAAATAAAGTTCATCTTTATATCCTGTTAATTTGTTTATAACTGAGTGTAATAAATAGGTAGAATAAAGCCACACACAAGTGGTAAATTCCTATCATTAGGTCTTTATCTTTAACCATGCTTCCCCATAGTAATGTACTGAGTAACGCTGTTACCGCTAACATTAAAAGTATCAAACTTTTTATATTAGACTTCATACAAAATCCAGTAAAAGCTAACGTGGTCACTAAAAGAATCATGCTCATCAATGACAGTTCGGTATAAATATTAATAAGCAGTGAAGTCAATGCGACTAAGATTAAACCGCCAGCAATTATTCTTTTCATTCTGCTGTTGTATACACTCCAAGCCCCACCAATAATAAATGTTGTTAACGCTATGTGCTTTGAAATAAAGGTAAAGTATTGATGATAAGCAGTAACGTCCACAGAGCTTAAAAACATAATAGCACCAAGGGTAGAAGCAGTTAGTGTCAGCAATAAACTAACTCGATACAGTGTGCTCATATACCCATGATTGGCAGGTATAGCTATTAGCGCATATATGATGCTGCCCATAATTAAAAATTCGGTTAATCCAGATATCAGCATAGTTATAAGGTTCTTATTATTGTTATTTAATATTTATTGCGAGTAATTGTTAACCCTTAAAAAGATTATGTCTAGGTGGGATATGGTCATATTTTAATATGTAGGGTACTAATTTAGCGAAAACTAAGGGAGTGTAAAAGCCGAATACGCTATTCAATTTCTTGAAATTGCTCATCGGCTATCATTAATGCTTGTTTGTATACAGAGTCCATGATTTCTAGTGTTAGGCCGTGCTCTTCAAGTTTTTGTATCTTTAAGTCGCCAAGTCGCCCTTCTTGAAAGCACTTTGCAGTATGCAGGGTTAAGCCAAGGTCACTGGCGTTAGAGAGTATTGCAGCTTCCATCTCTAAAGGTAGTTGAAGACTTTTAACGATCTCTAATATAGGTCGGTCTAAAAACGCATCAAGTAGCGAAAATAATCCTACCGTATAATATTCATGAACAGCGTGTTTGCCTATTTGTTCGCCTAGTTTTTGACAAATGATGGCGCGTTCTAAGCTGGTTTGCCTTAAAGCCACTGGCTTGTCTTCTAGGCTGCCTAAAGATAATAATGTGGCCCAGCTGCGAACATGAGACATACCAAGCCTAGTAACGGCTTGCTGTAACGATGTGCATTTTTCAATTCTTGCAAAAGCCGATGAATTAACCAATCTTAATAGTTTAAAGCTCATTTGAGGGTCTTTACTTAAGGTTTTGGTCATGGACTCGGCAGATATATCAGGGTCTTGAAGGTCTTGAATCAACTTTAATACTAAAATTTTATTGTCGGGCATTGACCGGCCTTCAACAATTTGCGGTCTGCTTAGGAAATATCCTTGAAATAAGTGAAAGCCCAGATCTTTGCAAAACTGGTACATCTCATGGGTTTCAACTTTTTCGGCTAATAACGTTAGATTTCTTGGTTTAAATGCTTTTACAAAGCGTTCAATTTGAGCCGTGTTAAGAGCAAGCACATCAATTTTAACAATATCAACAAGTGCTAACAGCGGAGCGCTATTCCTATTTAAAATAAAGTCATCTAAGGCCAGTTTACAGCCTTCTTTTCTTGCATCTTGTAGCGCACTTATTAGTTTGTCATCAACTTCAATGTCTTCTAATATTTCGATGACATATTGGCTTGGATCAAATGGTGGCCTATCTAAAATTAGATTTTTGGTGAAATTTATATAAGCAGGGTGCTTACCACAGATAGCCACAAGCCCTGCTTCACCAAAAGCGTTCAGTAGCACTTGGCTAGTGGCTTTGTCGCCGCAAGTAAATGCAGCGTCTTGAGATGTTGCCTCACCTCGAAACAGCAGCTCATAGGCTGCAATTTCCAATGACCTGTTATAAATAGGCTGCCTTGCCAATAGCGCGTGCCCGTGTTTTCCCATAAATCTCTTTGAATACATCGATTAGTTACATACTAGCTTAGCTTAAAGTGGGCAAAGCTCTAGCTTGAGCTACACTAATTAAAAAGGACAACCAATAAGGTGTAGGCTTTTATGTCTGGTGTATTATCAAACGTCGATCAAAGAACTAAGCTGGTTGGACAAAACCGACTAGAGTTACTCATGTTTAATATGGGCAAAGGTCAAGCATACGCAATAAACGTATTCAAAATCCAAGAAGTCCTGAAAATGACTAAGTTAACTCAGATTCCAGATTCACACCCTGTGGTCAGAGGAGTCACGCATTTACGTGGTCAAACATTACCCGTGGTAGATCTTAGCCATGCTATAGGCATGGGTCCAATACAGGTAAACGAAAACACAACTATGATCGTGACCGAATACAATCGAACGATTCAAGCCTTTTTGGTCGATGGTGTAGAACGTATAGTCAATATGAACTGGGAAGAGATTATGCCGCCACCTAAGGGCACCGGAAAGTCTCATTATTTAACCGCTATAACCAAGGTTGAAGGTAAAATAGTTGAAATCATCGATGTGGAGAAAGTGTTAGCCGAAATAGTACCTTATGAAACAGCTGTCTCCGAGGGAATGGTGGATTTAGATGTTATGGCTAGGGTATCAAGCGCAGGACTAAAGGTATTAGCGGTAGACGACTCGGCAATTGCTAGATCGCAAGTTAAAGAAACACTTAATAGCTTGGGATTGGAAGTTCTTCAGGCTAACGATGGTTTAGAGGCGTTTAATATTTTAAAAAAAATGGCTGAAGACGGCCCTATTAATAGCCAGCTTTTAATGCTCATTACTGACGCCGAAATGCCTGCAATGGATGGTTATATGCTAACCACAGAGTTACGTAGTCACCCAGACCTTAAAGATATGTATGTGGTGTTGCATACGTCTTTGAGTGGTAGCTTTAATGAAGCCATGGTAGAAAAAGTAGGGTGTAATGCGTTCCTATCTAAGTTTCAGCCAGATGGCCTAGCAGCTGCGGTCGAGGTCAGAGCTAAGCAGTTATTTGGCTAAGATAATTTAGTTATAAAGACAGTAGGCAATGCCAGTTTGATTGTTTTATTATTAGTCTTTTTAATTATTATATTCTATGTACTATTAGGGCTCCTTTAAGGGGCCTTTTTTATGTATACAGTTTCACAACTTTTCTATCATCCAATAAAATCTTTGGGCGCCATTCAAGTTAGTACGTTAACAAATGGCTCTTGTGGACCTTTATTAGATAGAAGAATTATGTTGATTGACACTAATGGTAAATTTATTACTCAGCGTCAAGCACCGATTATGTCATTAATTTCTGTATATAATTTGGGGTCCAGCCTTAATCTTAACTATGGTTCTAAAAATATTACCTTACCTTGGCCAGATTTTAGATTAAAAACTGAGTCTGTGTTGGTTGATATTTGGGATGATAAAGTGAGCGCTCAATTATTTTCTCCAGAGGTATCAAGTTGGTTATCCAATATTTTAAATAAGCAGGTACGCTTGGTATATATGGATGATTCTGAGCATCGGCAAGTAGATTTAAGCTTTTCTGAAAAAGGTACGCAGGCGAGTTTCTCAGACGGCTTTCCTTTTCTATTAGTGTCGCAGGCTTCAATTGATTTTCTGTCTGAAAAAGTAGGTTATGAATTATCAGTTAATCGATTTAGACCAAATATCGTAGTGTCTGGTTGTGACCCTTTTGAGGAAGATAGCTGGAAAAGAATAAGCATAGGCTCGGTGAAGCTTGATATTGTTAAGCCATGTTCACGTTGTGTTATTCCCACTATTAATTTGCAAACGGCTGAAACTGAAAGGGCTGTATTGCAGGTAATGTTGGAGTATCGTAAAAAAGGAAAAAATATTTACCTTGGTCAGAATTTAATTTACTCACCAGGGACTAGTAAAATAACAAGCTTAGAAGTAGGGCAGGAAGTTGAAGTAATAAAGTAAATTAAAAAAACTCAATTTCATCGTTTGTACCATCTTTTTCTTCTTTTTCAGATTCTTCAAAGTGGTGGCGATAAATTTGCAAAGCTTGCTCAATGCTTTGACCTTGAAGAATATGCTCAAACATAATGCGCTCAGATTCCATTGAGTAAGAGCCTTTAATCTGGTCCTGAAAAGCTTTCCAGTGCTCAGGGTTATAAAGGCTTTCTGGGCTACTAATTAATACTCCTAGGCGGTCTAGGTTTTTGCAAACATGATCTAACCGCTGAGTGGTTCGGTCATGAAACTGAAAGGCCACTACAGCACCTTGAATATCTGATTCTAAGTCACCCGTTGTCACTGCGATGTCTTGTTTAAACGTTTCTATGTTTTCAGGGGTTACTTTTTCCGTTGAGTTCTTAATACTCTCAAGGGAGCCCGCCATACGAGTAAAACTTTCGGTGAGTGTGTTTATACTTTGATTACCGTCAGTCAGAGTTGATTGAACCTGAGCGACAGCCAAGGCCAGCATGGTGATCGTTTCTTTTATTTGACTCCAATCTAAGTCTGGGTTGTGAGAGCTGGAGCCTTTATGGTCGATATCGAAACGTTTCTCAGGAGTGTCCACGTTATTATTCCTCGTTAGCTATTATAAATAGAATAGCCAATATTAATTATCTTGCATCACTTTTGAGTAAGCGGTAATTAAAAAATCTGAAAGATTAAAGCCAGTAACGCCATAAAAAATGTCAGCCAGGGGAGATTAAAACAGTGGTATTTTTAACTGATTTTGAAGCGGTTAAAAATTCATCAGACTGATGCTGCCAAGAATTCAGCGTATCTATGTCGAACAGCGGTTGTAAACCGCCTAAGCGGTAAGAATAAATAGTGCTGTAGGCCATTACCCGCTGCACATATTCTTTTGTTTCATTGAAGGGAATGTTTTCTATCCATATATCTAATGGGCCTTCGAAACGCTTTAACCAACGACCTACATTGGTTGGCCCGGCGTTATAAGCCGCGGTGGCCAATACACGATTACCCTTATAGCGCTTAAGCAGTGTTTTTAAATAGTGGCTACCTAGACGAACATTATAATTTGGGTCTACAAGCTTATGTTTCGAATACTTCAACCTAAGTCGCTTAGAAACACCTTTGGCTGTGGCTGGCATAAGCTGCATTAAACCAGTGGCCCCAACAGGGCTGCGGGCATCATGCATAAATGCACTTTCTTGTCGTGCAATCCCATAAATCCATGTCTTTTCAATGTTAGAGCGCTTGGCTGCTTGATCGAACAAAGGTTCATGAGCAAGAGGGAACCTTAGTTGCAGGTCATGCCAGTCTCTTAGTTTAGCTAGTGTCATAATTGACCTGTCTGACCACTCTAAGCGTCCAGCTAGCAACGCCAGTGCCTGGCGTCCTGGTTGATCTAAATTTTCGTAAGCGAATTGCCATTCTCTTCTTGCACTGGATATCCTGCCTAAGTCTAATAATGCTAATGCCCGTTTTACATTAGGCTGTATTCTAGTTTTTTGCACGACAGATGCATCTACTGTGGTGGGGGCATGGTTCATTGAAGCGCTTACGCCAAGCTGCTGACTGGCCATAAAACCATAGTAATCTCTATGGTCGGCTGCAAGCCTGTAAAAAGGTGTCGTTACCTGAGTCTCTGATCCCATTATTTCTAAGCTACGGGCGCGCCAATAAAGCCATTTACCCGAATCCTTAATTACGTCAGGGCTTAACTTATAAAGGTGGCTGTAAAGAGGCCAGTTTTGGCTTTGCACGGCACCTTGTAAAAAGGTCTCTTGCAGCTCCTCTGTTAATAGGTTCTTTTGTAGTGCTAATTGATACCAATAAAATTGCTTTTCGTCTTTCTGTTTTGCACCAGCGGTAATAGCAATATTCTCAAGGTCATTCAATTGCGTTGAGTTAAGACTTGAAAAAATTGGGTTGCTGTTTACTTCAAGCCAGTAGTTTGGATAACGCTTAATGGCCCTAGTTAATAACGCATTACGAATTGACACATTTAGAGCTAATAGACGCTCATCATTAAATGTGTTTTCAGGACGACGCCAAGCACTCTGAATGACTTTAAATTGCTTTAGCGTCTCCTGTGAAAGTTGTCTTTTAAGGTAACTTACAAGACCGCTATGCCGATTAGCTTGAGCATTCATTAAGCGCTCCCAGATAAGATCTTGTGACAAGTAGCCAATACGCTTCCAGTTTTTAAATACGCTGTCGCATTGCTTTGGCAAGGGAACACCCCTTAACCAAAGCGCTTGACCATCGGTAATGGCCTCAAATTGTCTTTTGGTGCTTTCTAAGGCTGTTAGCCGCTGGCATTGTCGAACCAAGCTTTGAGTTGGTGTGTAGTAATCTAAAAACAGCTGCCATTCTTGCTTTTTAGCTAAGTAGGCAAGCCATCTAATGTTTAGTGTGTTAGCGGGAGGTTGATCTTTATAGCGCTTTAAATAGTCATCAATTTCAGCGATAGGTTTTCGATAAAATTGGCTGCGTAGCCATTCTGCAGTGAGGTAATGTCTTAGTGGATGGTTATTGAGTTTGTGTTCCATTGAATGGTTAAATTTTTGGTATTGGCGTTTTTTAAGCTGAGTCTCAGCCTTAATATAATCGTAATGACCATTAATAGAGCCCGCCTGACTAGGTAAAGAAAAGCATAAGATAACTAATATTATAAGGTACTGCTGAATGTGCATTGAATCTCCCCAGTTCATTAAATTAGCATAGCTTATAAATTGGCGATATAGACTGGTTCAAAAAATAATTAATAGTGTGTTTTGATCTAACCTAATCAATAAATTCTCCATTAGTATAAATGTCCCTTAAATTAACCCTGTTTTGATTGATTTAGGTGCAAAATTATTAGGTGTTTATTGGCTATAGGGCTTTTGCCTCATAGACAGTCAATAGATTGTGATTAAGTTAAAAGTAAATGGCCATCTATAGGCATAAATCCAGTACAATGGCGCAAATTTTTAGCGTATATGGGCCTAAGCAACATGGCTGTAGTAATTTTAGAAGACCTATCACTTCATTATGGCGAGCAAGTTTTGCTAGATAAAGTGAATTTCACCATTAGTGAACGTGATCGTATTTGTTTGGTTGGACGAAACGGCGCCGGTAAATCTTCGCTATTTCGACTATTACTGGGTCAAAATATCCCAGACAGCGGAATTGTTAGAATTGATGCAGGTTGTACTTTGGCCGAGTTACCACAGGCTTTACCGGCTGCAGATGATCGTAATGTGATGGATGTGGTGCTAAGTGGCAAGGCCGACTTGGCTAAAGTGCTTGAAGATTACAACGAACTTGCTATGACCGCTCATGATGATGCATCGATGAAAAAGCTAGAGCGCCTGCAAAATATTATCGAAGCCGACGATGGCTGGTCATTACAGCAAAAAGCTGATGCCATTGTAGAAAAGCTAAAGCTGCCACAAGAAAAAACCATGGCTGAGTTATCGGGTGGTTGGCGTCGTAGAGTAATGCTAGGTCGTGCTTTGTTGTGTGAGCCAGACTTATTGTTATTAGATGAGCCTACTAACCATTTGGATATTCCTGCAATTGAATGGCTAGAAGAGCAATTATCTGATTTTAAAGGCGCCGTGTTATTTATAACGCACGATAGGGCCTTTATGGAAAAAGTAGCTAACCAAGTTATTGATCTTGACCGCGGCAGTATCTATAAATACGACGGCAGCGATTATGAAGGCTTGGTTACATGGCGTGAAAAACGCCTAGAAGACGAAGACCGTGTTAATGCGTTATTCGATAAACGCTTAGCCGAAGAGGAAAAGTGGATTCGTCAAGGTATTAAAGCCCGTAGAACCCGTAATGAAGGTCGTGTTCGAGCACTCAAAGCATTACGCAATGAGCGCGGTGCCCGAGTTAACCTACAAGGCAAGAGCCAGTTTGATGTGGAATCGGCTGATCGCTCAGGCAAAGCAGTAATTGAAGCGACAAATGTTGCTTATGCGTTTAAAGACAAGCCAATTGTTAACGATTTTTCTACTGTAATTCAGCGATCAGATCGTATTGGCTTACTAGGGGTTAACGGTACTGGTAAAAGTACTTTGTTACGTTTGCTTTTGCAGGAGATGGAACCCCAATCAGGTACTATTAAACAAGGTACTAAGTTAGAAATTGCCTATTTCGATCAGCTAAGAGCTGAAATTGACATGGAAAAAAATATCATTGATAACTTGGCAGAAGGCCGAGAGTTCATTGAAATTAATGGCAAAGAAAAACACGTACTTAGCTACCTAAGTGATTTTCTGTTTACACCAGCGAGAGCTCGTACACCTTTAAAAGCATTGTCTGGCGGTGAAGTAAGCCGAGTAATGCTTGCCAAGCTATTCAGTAAGCCAGCTAACCTGCTAATACTAGATGAGCCTACCAATGATCTTGATGTTGAAACATTAGAATTACTTGAGCAGCGTCTTATGGACTTTAAAGGGACACTGTTGGTAGTGAGTCACGACAGGGCATTTTTAGATAACGTTGTTACCTCGTTAATAGTGTTTGAAGGCCAAGGTGAAGTGACTGAACATGTGGGTGGTTATTCAGATTGGTTTGATAGGGGCTTTCGATTAAAAGAAGACCCAGCTGGGCTAAAAGCCTCAGCAAGTCATAAAGAAGGGGCTGAGCAATCTTCAGCTCAGCAGGCTATTAATGCTGAAGCAATTCCTGTTGCTAAAAAAGCAGCAAAAAAATTAAGCTACAAGCTACAGCGTGAACTAGAAACTTTACCTGTTGAAATTGAAGAAATGGAAGCCTTGGTAAGTATTCTTAAAGCTGAAATAGCGGGCCCTGAATTTTATTCTCAAGACAGTAACGTTGTTGCAGATAAAATTGCCGGTTTAGAGCAAAAAGAAACTGAGCTAGCAGGAAAAGAAGAGCGTTGGCTTGAATTAGAAGCCATGAAAGAGGAAGGCTAGATGCCATCTTGGCTCATTGTAATTTTTGTGGCTTTAATGGTCATTGGTAGTGTGGCTTGGGTTCGCCCAAGCCCTAGAGATAAGCGCCTAGCTGACTATAGGTATAAAGCTATAGTCGCTGGACTTAAAGTAAGCCTGACAAAAATGCCTGCAGAACCTAAGGACAGTGGAATCCGCGATGATGTGGAAGGCGCTAGCTATATTCTTTACGACAACAGCCCTAAAAAGGGTGATGAAAAAAGATGGGCTGTGGTTAAAGTCGATGGCTGGATGAAAGACGGTCTGCCTGAAAGTTGGTGTTGGTATAAAGAGGAAAATAACAAACTTGCCGAAGTAATTAGTAACCTAATTGAAAGCTGCCCAATTACTATAACAGCCATTGAACGGACGCCGTTGTTTAGCCGTATTGTTTGGGATGAAAAAGAAGAAGAGTTTGAAGCCGGCGCATTAAAAGAGTTTTTAGCGAAAGTCCAAACAACAGTCTAGGCCAGATCCCCTTCGTTTTCCCCGCTGACTTTTTCGCCTACTCGCGAATGCGGTTATCCATTAAAACTCTTAATATTCTAAAATAGATACCAGATAGTTAGTCTCTAACTTCTGGTGAAACGGGTAATTACTACTCAAGAGTGCGGATATCAAAAATCTGTGGCAAGGTATGTAGGGTAAGTGAAGCAAGAATTTACGTTGAAGAGTTTTAGCTTGTTGGAAGTGGGTAGAGTGAAACAGGTTTCAGTTTGAAACCTGTTATTTAACTTTATTTATTAGCTTGCATCTTCTGGCTGTAATGATCGCCGATGGTTATTAGATTTTTAGTAATTCGATCACCATTAGTACTGACGATAAATGGAACTGTATTTTCATTGTAGTTTGCAACCGACTTTGAAATAAAGCTCCATTTAACAGCTATCTGATCGGTTAACTTATATATTCGGTTGTCAGATTTACTTTCTGCTTTTAAATCAGTTAATAATTTATCAAAAATTGCGGCCTGTTTTTTCATACCGCCTTCATTAAAAGAAAAGGCCAGTATAATAGCGTTAGAGGTACTTCTAGCAATGTATTCGGATACGATAGATTTAATTATCAAACCCATTTTACGTGTTTTAACTTTCTGCTTTGATACTTTAAAGCCAGTATCTTTTACTATCTTGTCATATAGAGATTGAAGACTACCAGTTAACTCAGTTGATTTATTACCAAGGTTGTTTACTAACCGAGCGTTTGCATAGCCATCTTTAAGGAAGTCAGACTGATTTATTTCAAGTAGTTCTCTATATTGCTGCCAAATTACAAGAGATTTGGCCAACAGTTCAGTATCAATAATATTGCTGTCAGTAGATGTTAGTAGTCCAAGATTATCCTCAAACTCTTTAATATCAGAATCGATTTTTCTACTATACCTAGAGTCGCCTTGAAGGCCGCTAAACATATAATAGTTACCGATAGCGCTGATAGCTGAGGATTGCATCTTATACACGCTATCAAGAGTGTCAGATGTGTCTGAATTAGCCACAGCTGAATGCATAATTATGCACATTCCTACTACTAGGCCGTGAAATAATCGTTTCAGGTTTATTTTTATCATTGTTTCTCCTGGACTTTATGTTGTTACAGGGCAGTAACACATCAACACTACATGGCTTTTTCAAGCCATACCATGATTCTGCATAATTATCTGATGATTTGGTAGCGCTATTCGACTTGATTGTAAAAATGAACACAAATAAGTTCATATCTTGAGTCAAACCAAGCATTTTAGCTCATTTGGTCTATGTTCAATAAGTGTCTGAAAACCGCATTGGTTTACTACTGGATGGTTAGTGATCGTAATTAACCTCCATTTGGCTAAAAAGGCCATAAACGGTTGACTTTCAGACTGATTTTTAAGAAGGTTCAACTACAAAATTCAAACGGGCGTATGAATTTTGGTTAAGTTGGTTATTTTAACCATTGCCCGTCAGTACAAACCAGCCTTTGAGTGGCATGTAATTAGTGATTTTATAGCTACTTCATGTTTACCCAAGCGCTATTTTGTTTTTTTAACTCAGCTATATACAGCGTGGAGATTTGTTGATGATTTACCAAGGTAAAGCCATCACGGTTAAGCTACTCGAAGACGGCATCGCCGAACTAAACTTCGATCTACAGGGCGAATCCGTAAATAAGTTTAATCGACTTACTATTGAAGACTTGAACGCAGCCGTTCAGTCACTT
>JAWUVO010000047.1:0-10432 GCA_034112325.1 Bermanella sp.
CCCGGTTCGTTTTCTAACAAAATCGAAATTATATGTCTCATTATGTGCGCTCCGTCTTACTTAACCACATATCTCGCATAGCACCTGTTGGTACTTGCATTGGGTATACGTGCTCATCCGGATCAACCACTACGTTAACAAATACTAAACGATCTTTATATTTACCAAAACAATCTGCCATGGCTTGGTCTAACTGTTCTCTGCCTTCAACATTAATACCTACGTGGCCGTAAGATCTGGCTAACATTTCCCAGTCTGGAAGTGAGTCCATGTAAGAACTAGAGTGACGCCCTTCATAGTTCATATCTTGCCACTGACGAACCATGCCTAACGAGCCATTATTCAAGCAGAAAATTTTAACTGGAATACCATATTGCAAACAGGTAGACATCTCTTGAATGTTCATTTGAATTGAACCTTCACCTGTCACACAAACAACCATTTCATCTGGGTAGTTTAATTTAACGCCCATTGCCGCAGGAAAACCAAATCCCATGGTGCCTAAGCCACCTGAGTTGATCCATCTGTTGGGCTTATCAAATTTATAGTATTGCGCAGCAAACATCTGGTGTTGACCAACATCAGAACAAATATAAGCATCGCCTTTAGTTGCTTCCCAAAGACCTTGAATGGCTTCTTGAGGTTTAAGCACACCACTTTCATTTTTATCGTAGCGGCCAGCGTGACGCTTGCGCCATTCTTCAATCTGACTCCACCAGCTTTCTAAAGCTTTTTGGTCAGGCAGTTGCGAAGTCGCTTTATCAGCTTTCATTTCTGCAACAATTTCGATCATTTCATCTAATACTGAATCCATCGGGCCAACGATTGGAATATCTACAACCACCGTTTTTGAGATTGAAGACGGATCTATATCTACATGTACGATAGTGGCATCGGGACAAAACTTTTTAACCGCATTGGTTACTCGATCGTCAAAACGAGCACCTAGCGCTAAAATAACATCGGCGTTATGCATTGCCATGTTCGCTTCGTAAGAACCATGCATACCCAGCATACCCAAAGACTGACGATCAGTTGCTGGATAAGCGCCTAAACCCATTAAGGTTTGAACGATTGGATAATTTAATTCACGTACTAGCTTACGTAATTGCTCAGACGCTTCGCCTAAAATAACACCGCCGCCAGAATAAAAAATCGGACGCTTGCCTTGTAACAACAATTCAACCGCTTTACGTATTTGACCACTGTGGCCTTTTTGCGGAGGTGTATAAGAGCGAATCTTAACTTTTTTCGGATAAACGTATTCGTGGCGATCACTTGGAATAGTCATATCTTTAGGAATATCAATTACCACTGGGCCGGGACGGCCTGAAGTTGCAATGTAAAACGCCTTTTTAACTACTTCTGGGATTTCGCTTGGGTGTCTGATGCTAAAACTGTGCTTAACGATTGGGCGTGAGATACCCATCATGTCAGTTTCTTGGAACGCATCATCACCAATTAAGTGGCTCATTACTTGGCCAGTAATAACAACCATAGGAATAGAGTCAGTAAACGCCGTAGCAATACCCGTAATTGTATTGGTTGCACCAGGGCCAGACGTTACCATTACGACACCAGGCTTGCCGCTTGCGCGAGCATAACCATCAGCCATGTGGGTAGCTGCTTGTTCATGACGAACTAACACGTGCTTGACTGCACTTTGATTATAAAATGCATCGTATACATGCAAAAGACTACCGCCTGGGTAGCCATAAACGTATTCAACGCCTTCTTCATGAAGGGATCGAACTAACATTTCACCGCCGGAGAGCATTTCCACCGTTTTGTCCTCTTATCACTTGCTTACCCAATTGTAAGCAGTAAAACCATTTGATTAATTGAGCAAGTTCATCAATGACACACATATCTAATTTTGCGCGATGAACTTAGCAATTACGCTTGGAGTGATAGGCACTTGTAGTGCCATATCAGATTTGACTGCATCTTAGGCAACCAAAAAGAATTTGGCTGAAGAAAGGTCATCTCTTCAGGGGCCACAAAATATGTGAATCAATGATGTTCGATTACACGTTAATTTCGGGCTGCATATTTTGACATTAGCAGCAGTTAAGTCAAGCCAAAACCCCTATAAAACCTTGATAACTCTTGACATTTATTCACTTAAGCAAGTATTACTTTGCTTTCGCACCAAAATAGATATGCTGACCTTGTAAAAGTTGCAAAAAAGTCTGCTATAACCCTATATATCCAATGGATTAGATATGAAAAACATATTATTTATCTCACTAATGCTCAGCCTTACCGTGGCGTTTAGTCATGCCTCCCAGATGTATAAGTGGGTTGATGAAAACGGCCAAACTCAGTTTTCCCAGTTTCCACCTTCTGCGACTTCTCAATCAGAACAAATAAAAGTAGAAGCACCAAAATCTAGACAGTCCGCATCCTCAAAAGAAAAGCTAGATAATATGCGTCAAAAATTACTGGAAAATAGTGTTGGGCGAGGTGAAAAAGAACGAGATAAAGAAGAGCAAGATAAGAAAAAAGAAGAATTAGCCAGAGCTTGTACTACTTCTAAAAAGCGGTTAAAAAAGCTGCAAGAAAATGGTCGTGTTTACACAGAACTAGAAAATGGCGAACGCAAATGGTTTGATGTAAAAGAGCGTGATGGCCTAATTAAAGATGCACAACAGGATGTAGCTGACTACTGCTCTAAATAATGAGTTAAATCACTGCACAGCTCAATCACCTTCTATCCAAATAAGACTGGCCATGCGGCCAGTTTTACCATCACGTCGATAACTAAAAAAGTGCTCGCTATCTTCGAACGTACAATCTAAACCGCCGTACACACCAGTAATTCCAAGCTTGCTGAGTCTCAGCCGGGCCAAGCTATAAATATCCGCCAGCCACTTTTCCTTGTTAACGGAACGCTCAAAGGCCTGATTCGATTCCTCATGGTGATGACAAAAAGCATTTTTGACTTCGTCACCCACTTCGAATGCCTTTGGTCCAATAGCCGGCCCTAAATACGCTAACAGAGTATCTTTCGAGTTGAATGCTGCAACCGCATTTTCAATAACCCCATCCAATAAGCCGCGCCAACCTGCGTGCACTGCGGCCACTTGACTGCCTTGCTGATTACATAAAAGTACTGGCAGGCAATCTGCAGACATGACACAGCAAACATTATTTTTTTGGCGGGTAAAACTACCATCAGCATCGGGGATTGTTGCACCTATAACAGATGCATCTAACACATGAACGCCATGAACCTGGTTAAGCCATTTAGGCTCTGCCGGTAACTGACGGGCTAAACGCTTGCGGTTTTCTAGTACACAATCAACATTATCATCAACGTGACTACCTAGGTTCATCGAGTCAAATGGCGTCGAGCTCACACCGCCGTTACGAGTGGTGATTAACGTTTTCACTCGCTTGGGCGCAGGCCACGATGCCACCATAAAGCCTGAGGGTGATGTGTCGAGGCTAATATTCCACCTCGTCCGATTGTTCTAAGTCGTAGTGTAAAGCGGCTAACAACTCTTGGAAATCTTCTGGTAAGCCTACTTCCCATTGCACCAACTTTTCGGTGTGCGGGTGGATTAGCTTAATTTGCTTGGCATGCAGTGCCTGACGGGGGAAGTCTCTTAAGGCATCTTTTAATACTGAGCTAACACCTTTTGGCAAACGAACACGACCACCATAGGTTTGGTCGCCAGCCAATGGGTGTTTAATATGAGCCATGTGCACACGTATTTGGTGCGTTCTACCCGTCTCCAACTTCACACGCACGTGGGTGTGATTGGCAAATTTTTCTAGTACTCGGTAATGCGTAACAGCATCTTTACCAGTTGGGTGAACCGCCATTTTGGTGCGGTCTTTAGCGTGACGCGCCATTGGTTCTTTCACCGAACCACCGCCGGTTATAATTCCTTGAATAATAGCTTCATATTCACGCCCCATTTCTCGGGTTTGCAGCTGGGTTACAATATGATTTTGTGCTTGTAGCGTTTTAGCTACCACCATCAGCCCAGTCGTATCTTTATCTAATCGGTGCACAATGCCGGCTCTAGGAATGTCTTGCAGACTAGGGCAGTGATGCAACAAACCGTTTAACAGTGTGCCATCTAAATTACCGGCCGCAGGATGCACCACTAAGTTCATAGGCTTGTTGACTACTAAAATATGATCGTCTTCGTAGACGATGTCTAATTTTAGATCTTCAGGTAACCACTCGCCCTCAGCTTGAGTCACTACGTCTATCTCAAGTAACTCTGCTCCCACTAATTTATCTTTTGATTTGCGTGTTGCGCCATCCACGGTTAAGGTTCCATCCTTTATCCATGCTTGCAATCGCGCACGACTAAAATCAGGGAACAATTGGGCTGCAATCTGGTCGAATCGCTTATTACCCAGTTCGTTGGGTACTTTTATACTTTGTTGGATATGTTCTGACATTTACTAACCTTGGTGAACCGCGTCTCATGTGGTTAAATTGCATGCTTACAAGTACCACTCGATAATATAACGTAACTTTAATTAACATTATAACAGATATACCTATGCGAATTCTTATGATCCTTATGGCCATTTTAACATTGGCCGCCTGTAGCTCCGACGGAAAGCGTGCTAACGCCCTTGAAACAGAGCAAGAACTCTATGAAAAGGCCTCTAAAGCCCTTGACGAGAGCAATTATTTTTTAGCCGTAGAAAACCTGCAAAAACTAGGCAGTGAGTACCCTTTTGGTAATTACAGCGAGCAGGCGCAGTTAGAACTGATATACGCTCAGTTTAAATCTCAAGAACTTGAAGGCGCTCGCGCCTCCGCAGAACGATTTATTCGCCTGCATCAAAATCATGCAAACGTCGATTATGCTTACTATATGAAAGCACTAACCACATACGAATTAGGCCTAAGCTTGGTGGAGCGTTATTTTTCAGACGACCAAGCTATGCGCGACGATTCACCTGCTAGAGAGTCTTTTCAAGAACTTTCTGAACTTATTGGTCGCTTTCCTACCAGTGAATACGCTTACGATGCTCGCCAACGTATGATTTACCTGCGTGACCGTTTAGCATTACACGATGTACACGTGGCTCGATATTATTTGAAACGCCATGCGTATTTAGCCGCCGCTAATCGTGGTAAGCACATAATAGAAACCTACCAAGGCACTACTCATGTAGCCGAGGGCCTTGCAATTATGACTGAAGGCTACCAGTTACTGGGACAGCAAGATTTAGCCGACAATAGCTTTAAAGTTTTAGTAGCTAATTTTCCTGACCACGCTCAAATTAAAGATGGAAAACTGATCGCCAGTGGCTGGGCTACAAAAGATCGTCGTACTTTATGGAACGTAATTACGTTTGGACTGATTGATTAACTAGCCGGAATAAAATACCGGATAATAAAATCAGCAAACAATAAAATCAGCGAACAATAAAAAGGCCATTAAATGATTAATGGCCTTTTTTATGTCTCTAAACCCCTGCTTTCCAGCCGTTAGTCACCGGATATCTTCTATCACGCCCAAAGCCTCGCTGAGTCAAGCGCACGCCTATTGGAGCCTGACGACGTTTGTATTCGTTTACGTCCACTAAGCGAATAACACGATTAACATCTAACGCTTCAAACCCTTTTGCAATAATGCTTTGAGCGCTGGCGTCTTCTTCTATGTATAAACGTAAAATTTCATCAAGTATCTCGTATGGCGGCAACGAATCTTCGTCTACCTGATCTGGTGCTAATTCAGCAGACGGTGGACGTGAAATGACTCTTGGCGGAATCACTTCTTCGATGGTATTACGGTATTTAGACAGTTCAAATACGAGTGTCTTGAATACATCTTTCAATACACCATAGCCGCCCGCCATATCGCCATATAAGGTGGCATAACCCACTGCCATTTCACTTTTATTACCAGTGGTTAAAACCATAAAGCCTTTTTTGTTAGAAATAGCCATTAACATCACACCCCGGCAACGGCTTTGTAGGTTTTCTTCTGTGGTATCAACTTTAGTGCCTTCAAACTCATCGGCCAGTGTATGCATAAACGCGTTATACATCGGCTCTATTGGCAGCACACTGTAACGCACACCTAAACGCAGGGCTTCATCCTCAGCGTCTTGTAAGCTCATTTGGGAAGTGTATTTAAACGGCATCATAATCGCTTCAACACGCTCTTTACCTAATGCATCTACGGCAATGGCTAAAGTTAAACCTGAATCAATACCGCCTGATAACCCCAGTAACACACCTTTAAATCCGTTTTTATTCACATAATCACGAACCCCAAGCACTAGTGCTTGATAAATACTTTCGTACCTAACTCTAACAGGCGTAATTTCCCCTTGGCTAGATACACAGACTTGGTCTTTAAAGGTTAATTCACAGTAAGCTAAACCTTCAACATAGGTTTGCATCCGTGCCAACAGCTTGCCACTGGCGTCTACCATCATTGAGCCACCATCGAACACTAGCTCATCTTGGCCACCAACTAAATTGACGTAGGCAATTGGCATACTACCTTCTAAGGCACGCTGTTTTAACAACTCTTCTCTGTGCTCGGGTTTGTCAATATGGAATGGCGAAGCATTTAAGTTCAACATCAAGCGCGCGCCCGCTTCTTTTGCTTGTGTCATAACACCTGTGTGCCAGATATCTTCACAGATACTCAATGCGGTTGGAATGCCCTTTATAGTCACCACACAAGTGTCATGCGCTTCAGTAAAGTATCGCTTTTCATCAAAAACTTGGTAATTAGGCAGCCTTTGTTTGGCGTATTCGCCCAAACACTCTCCATTAAAAAACACTCCAGCCATATTAAATAACTGATTATTTATGGTTTTAGGATAGCCAACTGCAATATAGATAGGTAACGCAGCTTGCTTGATTTGCTCAAGTGCTTCATTAATCCTTAACTCAAGACTTGATCTTAAAAGTAAATCTTCAGGAGGATAACCAGTTAACGTTAACTCAGGAAAAACAATCACATCTGCTTTTTGCTCTAGCGCAGACTCGGCAGCCTGTATAACATGCAGGGTATTTGAAGAAATATCCCCAACTAACAAGTTTAATTGGGCTAAACAGACCTTAAGATTTTGCTCGGACACCAGTTACGACCTTAATCACACGACTAAAAACCCGTATTCTGCGAGAATTACGATTTTTGAGCAATCAAAACAATGAAATCATTGATTGAAAACCAACCCATCTCACGCTTATACAGCTATTTTTCGCTGGGATTGGCCACTTTATTCTTAAGTTTTTTCTTTTTTGAAGAACAACTGCAATGGTGGCAAACCCGATCGCCAGTATTATTATTGGTCACCTTATGTGCATATCTTGCTCTAGCCATTCGAGCTAATGTTGTAACGCATAGACGAAAGCCAATAGTGGCCGACCGACTATTGCCATATTTAATGTGGGATATATTGTTTTTTGGCTTTTTGATGTTGCACCTATCACCCACTCAGACCGATATTTACACCATAATTTTAATTACTGTAGCGCTTGGTAATTTCTTAGTGACAAGGCTTTATGGATACTTATTAGCGGCCATGGCTACTGTAATGGTGCTTAGTAATAGCTTTATTCACTCCAATAGCGAAGTAACTGGACAGCTTTTATCCGGTTCGTTTATGAGTGTTGTCTATTTTATTACTGCAGCTGTTATTCAATCACTGGCCAAACGATTTTTAGAAGCACGTTCTAGCGCGCAAAAAACTGAGGGTAAATTACTAACCGCTTCCAAGATCAACAGTATTATTATTGATCGTATGCAAACTGGTGTATGTGTCGTTAATAAAGCAGGTAAAATCTTAAGCTTAAATCGTTCGGTACAAGAGCGCATAAAGTTCAGTGGAATTGGAGAAAATATTCCTGATGTAATTTTTGAAAGAATGGCCGTTTGGCAACAGCATAAATTACAAAATGATGACGCCATCAATTTACAACTAGACAACCACCAGACATTTACATTTATGGTCTCTTTTGCTGAAATTGATGAACTGTCTACGCTAATCTTTATTGAAGACAAAGACACAGTCACCCGACGAGCAAATCAATTTAAGCTTGAATCACTAGCCAGAATGGCCGCCAGCATTGCCCATGAAATTAGAAACCCATTAAATGCGGTAAGTCATGCGGCCCAGCTGATTCAAGACAATCCGGCACTAGATGAAGATGATGCAAAGCTATGCGATATCATTGTTAATCAATCGATGCGCATGGATGCAATCATTCAAAATGTTTTACAAATTAGTAAACGCCGATCCTCAGAGCCTAAATGGCTAGATTTGGGCGGCTGGATGGCTAAATTCATCGATGATTTTACCCAACAGAATAATGTTGCATTCACGGTCGATAGCTTACCAATGAAAATACGCTTTGACCCCAGTCAGCTACACCAAGTGCTATGGAATATATGCAGCAACGCGATTCGCTATGGCTTAGCTTCAATAGAATCACCAATAAGAATAGAGTTTAAACAACATCACCACCGAGCCAGTATCAATATTTTTGACAATGGCCCAGGCATCAGCGAACAAGAGCTGAACTATTTATTTGAGCCTTTCCATACCACATCATCAAGCGGTACCGGTTTAGGTCTATACTTAGTAAAAGAACTTTGCCAAGCCAACCACGCTGAAGTAAGTTACCGCAATCTGCCAGAAGGCGGCGCATGCTTTGAAATATTATTTGCACCAGATTTTAGTCACAAAACGAGAACAAAATGAATCGTGTATTGGTAATCGATGACGAACCCGATATTTTAGAGTTACTTTCTATTACCATTAAACGTATGGGCATGACTTGCGTGACCGCAAATACTATTGCTAATGCTAAATTAGAGCTAGAAAAAGGAGATTTTCAGCTTTGTTTAACCGATATGCGCTTACCAGATGGATCTGGCTTGGACTTTGTTGCCTTTCTTAGTCAAAATTTCAGTCACCTGCCAGTGGTTATGATTACCGCTTACGGCAGTATGGACATGGCTATTCAAGCGATGAAACAAGGGGCATTTGATTTTTTATCGAAACCGGTTGATTTAGAAAAACTACGCTCAATTATTAAAAATGCATTACTGCTGAATAAAACTATCGAACCGTTAAATTCAGACGATCCATTTCCAAATATAATTGGTAATTCAGAAAAACTAAATCTTCTAAAAGCTCAGATTAGTAAAGTGGCTCGCAGCCATGCCCCTGTGTTTATTCACGGAGAATCGGGTAGTGGTAAAGAATTAGTGGCGCGTGGAATTCATCAAGCAGGCCCCCGAGCAGACGAAGCTTTCATAGCTGTTAACTGTGGTGCTATTCCATCAGAGTTAATGGAGAGTGAATTTTTTGGCCACAAAAAAGGCGCTTTTACTGGTGCCAACAATAACAAAGAAGGATTTTTTCAAGCGGCTCATGGCGGCACTTTATTTTTAGATGAAGTGGCTGATTTGCCATTAGTAATGCAGGTTAAGTTATTAAGAGCTATCCAAGAAAATACCATAAGGCCAGTAGGCAGTGAAAAAGAGCTCTCTGTTGATGTACGTATTTTATCAGCCAGCCATAAGGATTTACAAAAAGAAGTAGACGATAAAACCTTTCGCGAGGACTTATTTTATCGTCTAGATGTGATTAATTTGCAAGTACCACCCTTGCGGGAGCGCTTAACTGACGTACCCATATTAAGCCTGCATATTTTAGAAAAACTGTCTAAATCACTTGAGATTGGGGTAATTAAGCTAAGCCAAGTTGCGATGAATGCGCTTAATGCGTATCACTTTCCTGGCAATATTAGAGAATTAGAGAATATCCTGCAACGGGCTATCACCTTATCTGATGGCAACTTAATTAATATTGAAGACCTGAACTTAAAGCAAAAAGTAGCCACTTCAGCCCCGGCTGCAACAACTGATTTATCAACCGATATTAGCTCTGGAACACAAGAGCCCAAACGCCGAGCTTCAGATCCATCAATACAGCGCTCTAACCATCATGAGCTAGCTCCAGGGGAATCTTTAGAGAATTACTTAGAGAGTATTGAAAAACAGATACTAACGAAAACATTAGAACAATGCCGCTGGAATAAGACAGCGGCTGCCGAACAGCTAGGAATGAGTTTTCGCTCTATTCGATATCGTCTTAAAAAATTAGGTATAGATTAACCCAGAACCTGATATTAGATTTCAAAATATATTTAAATCACTTTGATATTATAACTAGCCACTACTGACACCTGATTACGACGCTCGCCTGATAGAGCGAGTAACGAAGCAAGAATAGAATAAGCCTCCAGTGATGAATACAAGGAGGTAAACATGAAAGGCTTAACCCTAATTGAACTCTTGGTAAGCGTTACCATATTAAGCATATTAATATCGACCGGTGTACCTAGCTTATTATCCCTAGTGGCTCGATATCAATCTTTTAGCGCTGTTTCAACTCTAAAAAAAATGATTACCTACACCAGAAA
>JAWUVO010000048.1:0-19464 GCA_034112325.1 Bermanella sp.
GACCAAGTTAAAAACGGTACTCAAACATTGGCTGATTTAAAGTTGTTTTTGGTAAAGCTTGAAACTCAGCAAGGTTTATTAACGCTAATAAGCCAAAGCAACCAGCCAAAAGGTAACTTAGTTTTAATCAATCAAAACGCACAAGGGGTGTGGCAACTGCAAAGCCCCCCACAAAACTTTTCATTAAGTAACTTAATGTCTCAGTTTTCTGGCAACGCGCTCACACCGCCACCTATTGATTTGGCCGTATTATCGCCAACCGCTAAAACAACTTCTTTACCCATAGACAGCAGTATTGTCAGCAAACCACCGCTCACTACTATTCAATCGGGTGGGGTTATTAATGCCCAGACAGCTCAAAATGCCATATTAAACTCAGGACAATCACTTGAAGGTAATCTTTTAAAATTGGCTGAGTCGGCTTTACAGACTATGACTAAATTAGGTAACACCCCAACAAATACAGCTGAGGGCTTAAAATTAGATGGTTTGAAATTAGAGGGATCGCTGCCCGATTTTAAAGGGCGATTTAAACAAGTCGAACAGCAAGTTAATCAATTGGTAAAAAAATTGGTAGATCAAATGCCGGGGTTAAAACAGTCAACACCTGTCAATACAACACAGATCTCAAGCTCACCGACCAATTTAGCTCCAGGCTTAGCTCCTAATTTAGCCCCGGGTTTAGCACCAGGTTTAGCACCAACTTTAGTCACTACAGCTAACGCTGTGAACCCACCCCCACTTGCTTTAACAGATACTAATACGCCTGCCACAACAGTAGCTATGTTGGCGTCCGATGATAATAAAAGCTGGTTAATAAAAAACCAACAACAATTATTAACAGCATTCACTAACAATTTAACAAG
The DNA here is from genome assembly GCA_034112325.1 of Bermanella sp. Classification (GTDB taxonomy): domain Bacteria; phylum Pseudomonadota; class Gammaproteobacteria; order Pseudomonadales; family Oceanobacteraceae; genus Bermanella. Next base: position 867 of record JAWUVO010000048.1, read on the forward strand.
TAATAATAGTTTTATTCCTAACTGGGGTTCTAGCGGACAATTTAAAACCACGGGGGAATTGTCTGAACTATTAAAGTTATTATTAGCACCAAAAATGAACCCCGCAGAAGGCGGAAAGTCTATTTGGCCAAATAACTTAAGCGTCCAATCTCAATTGCAGCAGACCCTGCAGACACTTATAACGCATACCCCAGATGCCGAAAAAGACAGTGCTCAATCTCAGCTGTTACGACAAATACTTAGCCTAAGCCAAGGGTTGATGAAAGTTCAGCACGATCAAATACATAATCGCATTGCTCAACAATTGGATATGTCATCGCCAGTACAAATGTCATTACCCTATATTCATCAGAATCAAGTGCAATGGGCTGAGATGGAATTTAAACAGCAGGAACATGAAGATGAAAAAAAAGAGAAAACAACTGGCTGGCATCTAATTTTACGTTTTGCGCAACAATCGCCACAATCTTTTGCCATAGAGACACAGCTAAGACAGAACCAAGTATCAGTCGTATTATGGGCTGAACGAAAACAACAGTTAAAGAATTTAAATACTGATATTTCTCTATTAAAAGAGAAACTGAATCATGCAGGATTTAATATTGAATCGATCAGTAGCAAGCATGGCTCACCGGTTAGAATTCAAAAACCTATCCAACAATCACTGGTGGATGTGCATACCTAATGAATTACAACGACTCAGAATATAACTCTGGCCGCTCTAACAATAAATATGCAAGTGATCGAGATGTAGATCAAGCATTAGCGCTTTTTTACGATGGAGGCAATGCACCTGTTATAACTGAAAACCGTTATGGTAAAGCCGCTAACAAGTTAGTAGAACTGGCGCTAGATGCGGGCATACCTATATATGAAAACCCACAATTGCTAGAGCAACTATCAGATTTGAGTATAGGTGATAATATTCCACCAGAACTTTATCGCTTAGTGGCCGAGATCTTAGCTTTCGCTTTTTATATTCAAGGCAAAGCCCCTGATGGATATGATACCAGGGACCAAGATACTAAAGGTTAGATACAAGAAGTTAGATACAAGAAGTTAAATATAAGTGTTAAAGCGTACAGTCTAGTATCGCAGAATCAAACACACTACCTACCAACATTCTATTCCCCTTTACTGCTGCTACACTTGACCCAGAAAGTGGAACGCCTGAGTTCCTATAAATAATTTCTTGATCGAAGCTACCATCTGCAACATTAATTTTTATTATTTCTGATGGAGAATGTTTATCGATATTTTTAGCATGACTGACAAACTTTAATAGTTGTGGATGAGCGCCTATCCATAAGTCACCATTTTCGTCTAATTCAATATTATCGATACCTGTACCGGTATCAATTTTATGAGTTAGATAAAGTTCGTTGCTTTCTAAATCTCGATCGTAAACATACAAGGTTAAACCTGATACCGAGGCGACGTAAAGTTGGTCGCCTGCCTTATTAATATTAATACCATTTGCGTAGCTAATCCATGAATCTACTTGCTTTGCATTTTCCCCATCAAAATATACAATATTTGAAAACGGCAGCATTAAATAATCTTCAAGTAAGCGCATAATACCTGTCGTGAAGCCATGGTCGTTACTTACATAAAATTGTTCAGGCCCTACAGCTACTAAATCATTTGGAGATATTATAAGGTCTGAAGTAACGGTTCTCTCAAGCACAAGCTTATTATTTATATAAGAAAAAATTTGAATCTGTTGCTGCTGGTATGCATGATCAACTACAAATAGTTTTATTTCTCCATTGGCTCCTTGATAAACACTAATGCCATGAGGTTTAAAATCGTCAATATCAGGAGATACCTTTGTGAATAGTTTAGTATCTAAGTCATATAGGTAGATTGCACCAGGTATTTTTTGCGTAGGGTCGGCCACTTCAATTCGTCTATCGTATGATGATACAAATGCCAGTGATTGATTAGTTGTAGAACTAGGAATAAAGCTTATGTCTTCAGCACCTACGACTCCTTTTACTGTGGTACACATATCAATATTTAGTGGCTCTATTGTTTTAAATACACCTGCATTAGTTAATACAAACAAAACACTAATAGTTAACAAACTCGTTGCGGATATAAGGTATATGGATCGCTTATTCATTATCTCACCAATTATTTTTATTTTATGGACGCTACTAACAACTTCATTCTTTAGCCTGCGATGTTAAATAGCAACGGTATCGTTCTATTAATATCTATCTTTTTAAGTTTATGACTAATATAAACTAAGCATTAGCCGTTTAAATATCAAATGGATACCCGCGTTCGCATCGCGAGTATGGCAATCTGTTCACTACATTTTGTTGGTTTTAGCCCCTTGGCTTGCCCATATTATCATTTCAGTGCGCTCTCCATCTGTCATCTTTGTCATGTTACCCAGTGGCATATAGTTGGTTTGTAACGCAGGTATAATACGTGCTTTATTAGTCAACATTTGCTCTGTTGTTTCTAACAGTACTCCCGCTGGTGCCGCTGAAAATGCAGGATTTGTAGGATTAGCAGCATGACAACTAGAACAGCGTAGCTCAGAAATTTCAATTACGCGTGCATCAGTTACCTGATTCGAAGCCGTCAATTCGACAGGTTTAGGAATCATAAAACCAATAATACAAAACAATACAACAGTCGCGGCTACTAATATCCAAGGTTGATGGTTGTCCTGATGCTTGAGGTTAAAGTAATGACGAACAAATGCAGCATTCAAACAAATTAAAGCTAAAATCAACCACGCTTGATCGTGACCATAGGTCATTGGATAATGATTACTAATCATGATAAAAATTAATGGCAGCGTAAAATAATTGTTATGTGTTGAACGCAATTTAGCAAAAGCAGCTGGCGCTGTACTTGGTTTTTCACCAGCTTCTATAGCACGCACTAGCTCTCGCTGGGCTGGCATAATACCAAAAAATACATTACCGGCCATAATACTGCCAATTAACGCCCCTACATGTAAATAAGCAGCACGATCACTAAAAATCTCACCTAATGCATAAGCCGCAAAAATTAAACCTGAAAATAAAATACTCCCAAATACTTTTGGATAATGTTGCAAGGGGCTCTTAACTAAAGCTTCATAAAAAATAAAACCACCAATTAAAAATCCTAAGCTGATTCCAATTGCTTGAATTTGAGTAAGTTCCATTTTAGTTGGGTCTATTAAATACTGATCGGCACCCCAGTAATACATTACCGACATCAGCGCAAAGCCTGTTAGCCAAGTTGTATAAGCTTCCCATTTAAACCAATGCAATTTTTTAGGCATTTCTTCAGGTTCAAGTTCGTATTTAGCTATTTCATAAATACCCCCACCATGAATAGACCATAAATCGCCTTTTATACCTTTATCTTTTTTCCATTGCGGTGGTTCACGTAAACTTAAATCTAACCATACAAAATAGAACGAAGCTCCTATCCAAGCTACGCCGGTAATAACATGGACCCAGCGGAAGAACATGTTCAGCCAGTCAAATAAATACGCTTCCATACTGTCTCTCTTTATTTCTAAAATTTAATTAGCTAAAAACCTTCAGCTTACTTTTTGTAAATTTGCTCACCAGCTACATAAGTCTCAGCTATAGCTCTGTCATCACCTAGTATCATCAAGCTAAACAAGACTTCATCTAATGTTTTACATTTAGACTGTTTGCGGGCCATTAAAGCTGTGCTTGCTAAATCCACAACAATAAAATCAGCTTCTTTACCACTTTCAAAATTACCAATTTTATCATCTAACAATAGAGTTTTAGCATTACCCAGTGTGGCCATATAAAATGCCTGTTGTGCATTAAGACTGTAGCCGTTTAGCTGGCAAATCTTATAAGCTTCACTTAGGGTTTGCAGCATTGAAAAACTAGTACCACCACCTACATCGGTGGCAATACTGACCTGAGTATTAAATTCATTAGCTGTTTCTAGCTTAAATAAACCACTGCCTAAAAATAAATTTGACGTTGGGCAAAAGGAAATACTAGATTGCGTTTCTGCAAGACGTTTAAAGTCTTCATCGGCTAGATGCACTCCATGAGCAAATACGCTTGTTGGGCCTAATAAACCGTAGTGATCATAAATATCTAAGTAACTTTTACGTTCTGGAAATAATTCCATGGTAAATGCAATTTCATCTTTATTTTCAGACAAGTGTGTTTGCATATAGACAGACGGGTTATTCTTTAATAACTCCCCTGCTTTTTCTAATTGCTCGCCTGTAGAGGTAATCGCAAATCGAGGAGTCACAGCATATAATTGACGTCCATTGCCATGCCATTGATCAATTAGCGCCTGACTATCATCAAAGCTAGACTGCACATCATCACATAATTCTTCAGGTGCATTTCGATTCATCATTACTTTGCCACATATCATTCGCGTATTACGAGCCGCACTGGCGGCAAAAAATGCATCTACTGATTGTTTGTGTTTACTACCAAATACAAGTGCTGTTGTTGTACCGTTTTTAATTAATTCATCTAGAAAAAAGTTAGCGGTTTCTTCTGCAAACTTAGGGTCTTCAAATTTAATTTCTGTAGGAAAAGTATAATTATTCAGCCAATCTAATAATTGTTCGCCGTAAGATGCAATTACATCTACTTGAGGATAATGGATATGCGTATCAATAAACCCAGGCATAATTATTTTATTTTGATAGATTTGAATATCTATGCCGTCTAAGCCTTCTAACAGCTCAATAGCATTACCTACCTGTTTAATAGTATCGCCATCTACTACCAAGATGCCGTCATCAAAATATTCTGCCTCAGCTTCTGATTTAAAGTGCAATATTGATGAACGATAGGCTTTAATGGCCATAATTTATTTCTCTAAAAATTTTAATATATTAATATTTTAAAATAAAAGCTAATGCCTTTATTCACGATCAATTGTAATAGTCAAAGAAGATTCAAAGTCCATCACTTCTAGATTGTTACCAGCACCCAAACGATCAATTACCCAAAAATCTGTCGCTTCATCTAACGCCAATAACGGATGATGCCAACAATTTGCTTTATAACTAACGCCCTGCACACTTAGCCCAGAGTCATCGGCAATAAAAAGCTTTAAAGTATCAGGGTCTGGAGCATCTTCGCCCAAACAAACTAAAACTAAATAGGGACGATTATTGGTAGGTAAAAAAGCCTGACTACCTAATGGATGACGCTCCATCATGGAGATATTCATTGGCATACTGCGCGGCTGAGCTCTAAAGATATTAATAATACCCATACTTGCCTCTCCGTTATCGCCCAGTGTTACATCACTTAAACGATGGTAGCGCTCAGTAGTGCCCTCGTTAATCATAATGGGCTTACCGCCCACCTCAAGCACATCGCCAAACTCAGAAAATACCTGTTGCGTTAATGCTTGCGGAGTCAACGTAATACTTTTTCCAGCCATTACGAACCTCGATAAGTAGAAAAACCGTTAGCACTAAGCAATAACGGAATATGATAGTGCTGCTCTGGCGAAGTTAAACGAAAATCAATAGTGACAGTTGGATATAGGCATTCTTGTTTTAGTTGATTAAAATATCCGTCAGTATCAAAAACCACTTTATAGATGCCAGTCTGGCGCTGCTCTTCACCCATCCAGTCTACAATACGACCATCTGAGTTAGTTTTTTGCTTAGCTATTTGAACAAAATCATCGCCTACTTTACGATATAAAACCACGTCTACGTTTGCAGCTGGCTTGCCAATGTTCACGTCTAAAATGTGCGTTGTAATAGCTGATCTCATAAAACCTCTCTCAATTTGTTAGGTCAAATAACTTATTAATCCGTAGCGCTGTAATTTTACTTTGCTCTACCGCAGCATTCTTCAGCTCGGTTGCACGATCATTTGGCAAACGTGCATCAAGTATATCTAACATTTGTTCTGCACTTTTACCGGTAGCGTAAACAATGAATATAAAACCATTTTTTTGTTCGTATTGCTTATTACCATCAGATAAAGCTTGCAGTGTTTTTTCAGTAGCAACCGTTACACCACTTTGCTCATTAGATGCTAATCCTTTTGTATTGGCGTACTTTTTACGCAAACTTGAAACGTCACCTATTTTTGGATGTCCTTCAAATGCTTGTAAAAAGTCTGAATCTGAACAGTTAGCCCAAATATCTAAGGCCGCTTGCTGGGTATGAGCGACGTCTTTAAACGGGCGAGCTGCCTCCATAGCCGCAATCCATGTCTCACTGGTGCAGCAACTAGCTAGGGCATCAAGTGCGGCTTGTTTACTTAAATCATTCAATTCATCTACATTCATGATGCCTAACACCCAACAATCATTTAATTATTTTTTCTGGAAAACCAAACACTCGCATACGGCTAATACCACCATCGGGGTACATGCTTAAACGTACATGAGAGAATGTTTGATCGCCACTTATAACTTCATCTTTATAAAAATGCTCACCATCTGCGGTTAACTTTTCACGGCCAATAACCGTTACCCACTCTGTGCTGTCGTTTGGTGTCTCTGCTTCAGGCAGATTAACCGCTTCTAAAGAAAACGTATCTGGAAAATTACCTTTAAAATGGGCAGTATCAATAACGACTTTTTTAATATTACCCACAGCGCCTAACTTAACAATTATCCAATCACTTTCTCGTCCTCCACGGCGACGCTTAGTCTCCCAACCGTCTCCCATATCTTTACCTCGATTAGGCATAATTAAGTTTTCCATGTTTGAGAAAAACATGTCTGTACATTCAATTGGGCGTCCGCCATTTTTAACATACGCTAGGTCGATAGGTTCTCCTGGTAAATACCAATCCCAATCAATAACAGGTTCACCGTATACTCGGAACCGAGCAACGCCACCGTCAGGAAAAATATTTAAGCGTAAATGAGTAAATGCCTCATTGTTTACAATATCGAAAAAGTTATCACTATCAGGCTGAACATCGGACTTGGTTAAAACCTCGGTCCATTTTGTATCTTGCTTGGGTGCAACAGCAGAAACACAGCCCTCAATTGAAACTTTTTGCGGCGCGTTTCCGGCAAAATGGCGTGTACAAACATTCAAGCCATGAATAATACCTTTAGCACCTAACTTAATAATACACCAGTCATGTCCCACTACACGCTTACGACGTGACTCCCAACCGTCCATCCATTTACCACGGTCAGTATATTTGTCGTCGATAAAAACTGGAGTCGTTGGCTTTAATAAATTTTCCATTTCAGAAAAAAAATCATCACTACATTCTAAAGCTTGCGCGCCTAAACGAGCAGCAGATAACTCAATCCAGGTTTTATAAGGGTGTTGGTCACTGTTCTTCATTTTTTCTCCGTTCAAATTATCTGCGATAAATATTGTTATTTTTACTAGCTAAACTTATTTCTCTGTTACTAAACTAATATTATTAGTTTGTATTTCTTTTTTAATATCTTTCCAACTAATACCTTGGCGCAATGTTTTTTGCTCTCCTTGGTGCTGAAAAGCAATCAGCTGTGCAGCCATAGAAACAGCTACTTCCATAGGTAATTTACCTGGGATTTCTAACATACCCACTGGGCAAATGACGCTTTCGATCTGTTGTTGTGAAAAGTTTTTGTGGCGTAATCGCATTTGAAAACGCTCGGCTTTAGTTTGCGAACCAATACAACCAATAAAGCTAAAATCTTCACGTTTTAATGCTGCTTCTACTAGATCGAAATCTAGCTGATGGTTGTGAGTCAGTATTAACAACTGACTACCTTTAGGCAGTGTGCTAATTATATCTACTGGATATTCTTCAATACACTTTTTTATGTTACTGGCTACATCCGCTGGAAACTGCTCAGCTCGGCTGTCTATCCAACGTATTTGACCAGGTAAATCAGCCAAAATTTTCATCAATGCCTTAGCCACATGCCCTGCACCAAAAACAGTTAAGTTAAGCCCCTGCTGAACAAAGCTTTCCATCAGCACCGTCACGCTGCCGCCACAGCATTGGCCTAGTGAGGCACCCAATGGGAAGTGCTCTATATGATTACCCACTTGGCCACTGGCGATCATTTCACGGGCTTTATTCATAACACTGAATTCCAAATGTCCGCCACCCAACGAATCAAAATCGGCGTTTTCTGTTATTACCATTTTACTGCCTTGGTCTCGGGGGATGGAACCCGCTGCACCCATTACAGTGGCAATAACATAGCTCAGACCATTTTGTTCACAATGTTGAACGGCATCAAACCATTTAGAAAATTTCATAATTAGCTGTTCTCTTGGCAGTATATAACCGCATTTAAAACACGCTCTGGGGTTGCTGGAGTATCCATGGGTGGATTCACTTTATAGTTACCAACACTTGCTGCTGCATCGCGTAATGCTAACCATGCTGCCATACCCAGCATTAATGGCGGCTCGCCCACCGCTTTAGAATTATAAATGGTGTCTTCGGCATTCGCCCGATCAAAAAGAGTTGTATTAAATACCTTAGGCATATCAGACGCTGTGGGTATTTTATAAGTGGCCGCAGCACTAGAGGCCAAACGTCCTTTATCGTCCCAGTTTAATTCTTCTGTGGTTAACCAACCCATACCTTGAATATAAGCACCTTCTATTTGACCAATATCAATAACTGGGTTTAATGATTTACCTACGTCTTGGATTATATCGGTGCGTAGCATTTGGTACTCTCCAGTTAACGTATCAATTTCTACTTCGCTGCAGGCTGCGCCTAATGCGTAATAAAAGAATGGTCGCCCTGTTGCTGTAGCACGATCATAATGAATTTTAGGGGTTTTATAAAAACCAGTGGTAGAGAGTGAAACGCGGTTTTGATACGCCATTTCTACAAATGGCCCAAACCCTATCCATTCTTCATTTTCATCTTTAATAATCACCACATGATTATTCTCAAAACGAACTGCTTCTTTTTTGATAGTCCACTTTTCACAAGCAAACTCTATCAGCCGATCTTTTAAAATAATGCAGGCGTTCTGTGCAGCTTTACCATTTAGATCGGTACCTGACGATGCGGCTGTTGGTGAAGTATTTGGAACTTTTTCGGTGTTGGTACTACTCACTTGCACCATATCTAAATCAATATCAAATTCATTAGCGACTACTTGCGCCACTTTAGTAAACAAACCTTGGCCCATTTCTGTACCACCATGATTTAAATGCACACTGCCATCGGTATAAATATGCACCAACGCACCAGCCTGATTTAAATGCTGCACCGTAAAAGAAATACCAAATTTTACTGGAGTTAATGCTAGGCCTCGCTTTTTATACACGTTAGCATTATTAAAAGCGGTAATTTGCTCGCGACGCTTGCGGTACTCACAGACATTTTCAAGTTGTTCAATCAACTCTTTCATGTGGTAGTTTTCGATGGCTTGGCCGTAGTGAGTTTTATCACCGTCTTGATATAAATTTTGTTTGCGTATGTCTAAAGGATCACGGCCCACTGCCCGTGCCACATCGTCAATAATGTATTCTGCAATCACGGTACCTTGTGGCCCACCAAAACCTCTAAACGCGGTATTTGAAACAGTGTGGGTTTTGCAGCGATGACCCACCACACGGGTGTCTTGCATGTTGTAAGCGTTATCACTATGAAACATGGCACGGTCAACAATGGCGTCTGATAAGTCAGGAGAATAACCACACTTACCAGCTACCATAATGTCGGCGCCCATTAATTTACCTGTATCGTCAAAACCAACAGTATAAGTATTATAAAAATCATGACGCTTGCCTGTCATGACCATGTCATCAGCACGAGACAGACGAATCTTTATTGGACGGCGCAATCTATTGGCAAGCAAAGAAGCCATACATGCCCAAGGGGCCGCTTGCGTTTCTTTGCCACCAAAACCACCACCCATTCTGCGCACTTCTACTTGCACGTAGTTAATAGGTATATCTAGAACTTCAGCTACTAGCTTTTGAACTTCAGTTGGATGCTGGCTAGAAGTAAATACTTTCATACCACGATCTTCGGTGGGCACCACATAACTCACTTGACCTTCTAGATAAAAATGTTCTTGTCCTTTTACGTACAGTTCGCCAGATAGTTTATTAGGGGCTTTATCTATGGCGGCGGCAAAGTCGCCTTTCTGCATACTGTGAGTAGGACGCACAAAAAAGTTTTCTTTTAGTGCATCTTTTATTTCTAGTATGGCTGGTAACACTTGGTATTCTACCTTAGCTAACTTTACCGCGCGCTTGGCTTGTTCAAACGACTCTGCTGCAACCGCAAACAATGGCTGACCAACAAATTCAACTTTGCCATCTGCAAATAATGGGTCTCCTTTAAATACAGGGCCAATATCTTTTTCGCCAGGTATATCATCAATCATTACCACGTCTACAACACCATCTGCCGATTTAACCGCCGATAGATCCATGCTGATAATATTGGCATGGGCTTCAGTACTTTGCCCAACGGCCACATGCAGCGTGCCAGCCAACTCTGCCATGTCGTCTACATAAATGGCTTCGCCAGTCACATGTTTTTGTGCACTTTCATGCATAACACCCTTGCCACTTTTACCTTTGGCTGGGCGCTTTCGGCGATCTTCATACGAATCAAATTTGGAAGACATGAAGCTCATATTAGTGACCCCCTTTTACTGTATGATTTGATGTTACAAGTACTTCTGGCGAAAATAACTCTAAACCGGTTTTAATAATTAAATTGCTGGCCACGTTCAAACGATACTCAGGTGTGGCGCGAACATCTAAAATTGGTGAATAGTCGTGTTTAATATATTGTGCGGCTTGCTCAAAACTTTCTAGAGCGAAGTTGGCGCCATTTAAACTGGCTTCTGTTTTTGTTGCACGTAACGGTGTGGCGGCCATGCCACCACAAGCAATTCGCGCATTGGCAATTTTTCCATTTTCGTTATCTAAACGTACCGCCATTAATACCGCCGATATGTCATCTTCTTTGCGCTTACTCACTTTAAAAACATGCAGATGCTGATTACTTGCCAACTTAGGGACAATTAATGCGCTTAAGTATTCACCTTTTTTCATGGCTGTTTGTTTATAGCCAGTAAAAAAATCATCGATACCCACTTCACGTACACCTTTACTTGAGGATAATTCAACGCGCGTTTGCAATGCCATGAATACCGGTGGTGTGTCTCCAATGGGTGATGCGTTAGCCACATTGCCACCTAAGGTACCTAAATTCCGAATTTGAACAGCTGCAATACGATGAATTAACATTGCGAAAGAGGGAAAATATTGAGCTAAATGCGTTTCAGAATCGGTATAACTGACCATTGCGCCAAACCTTATTGCACTGTCTGTGTGTGTTACTTTGTTCAGTGATTTTATTTTATGTAGACAAATAATAATATCGAATTGCTTGAACATCTGGGTAATTTCTAGCCCTAAATCTGTACCACCCGCCCATAGAGTGGCACTTGGATATTGTTTTAACAAAGTCTTTAATTGGTCTTCAGTGTCAGGAACAAAAAGCTTACGACCTTGGTAATCAATACTGGCATCTAAATAGCTATTTTCGCACTGTTGATGTGCAATAGGATCAAACTGCACCACTGGCGATGTACTAATAGCCGCTTTTAACGAAGGCTCTGGGTATTTACCCATAGCTTTTGCAGCTTCAATAATTGGACGATAGCCAGTACAACGACAAAGATTGCCCGATAATGCTTGATATATATCGTGTTCGGTTACGGTGTCATCTGACTTACTTGTTAAGTTACTGCTTGATTTATTAACGACTTTATTAGCTATTTTATTTTGGTACAGCGCAGCGAGCGAAGCCACGATACCGGGTGTGCAAAAGCCGCATTGAGAACCATGGTGCTCTACCATGGCGGTTTGTACTGGGTGCAGTTCACCTTCCGCACTCAGCCCCTCAACAGTTATAATACTTTTTCCGTCTATAGAACCTAACAAAGCAATACACGCATTCATTGCCTGAAACGAAACTGTCCCAGCACTATCCTTTTCAGCAACCAAAATAGAACACGCTCCGCAGTCACCGCCAGCACAGCCTTCTTTTGTGGCCACTTGCACAGTCTTAGTGCGAAGGTAGCGTAAAACCGTCCAATTTGGGTCGATTTTATCTTCTTTTATCAATTGTCCATTAATTGAAAACTGAATCACAGCAACCTCTGCTCGTATATGTGAGTGTAAATATCGTCAATCTAGGCTTTATCGATAGTAAAAGACCTTGAAATGCTTATAGTATTTTTAGTATCAAGAAACAACTTAGCCATTTTCTGACCATACGGTCAGTTTTGCAATGTTTTTTACAGCTTATTTTTCAAAATCACCTATTGGCAAGCAATTTGCAAACCAATACTGTCTAAACGGTCAACATAATTTACATAGGTTCCTTAATATTAGTATGAGTCGTCTAACTTTACAGGGAATATGGAAGCGATATCCCGGATGTATCGCCAACCAAGATATTCACATTAATGTACCATCCGGAGAAATACACGCTTTACTTGGCGAGAACGGCGCAGGTAAAAGCACCCTAATGAAAATCATCTACGGCGTGGTTAAGCCTGACGCAGGTGAATTTTATTGGGAAGGAGAAAAAATAACAGTTAGTGGCCCAGCTCAAGCTCGTGGCTTGGGAATAGGCATGGTATTCCAACACTTTTCATTATTTGAAACACTAACAGTTGCTGAAAACATTTCTTTGAGCCTTCCAAAAGAACAAAGCAAAGACATGGTCGCTTTAAGCCATCGAATACGGGAAGTATCAACCCACTACGGAATGGCGCTAGACCCAGAACGTTACGTACATACCCTAAGTGTCGGCGAGCAACAGCGTGTAGAAATTGTTCGCTGCCTTTTACAAGACATTAAACTTCTTATATTAGACGAGCCAACCAGTGTATTAACACCTCAAGAAGTAACAGGATTATTTAAAACTTTAAAGCAACTTGCCAGCGAAGGCTGCTCAATATTATTCATCTCGCACAAACTTGATGAAGTAATTGAAATTTGTGACGCCGCTACTATTTTAAGAAATGGTCAAGTGACTGGTACTTGCAACCCACAGCAGGTCACCAGCGCACAAATTGCACGCATGATGGTCGGTAGCGATACGCCGTTAACCGAAGACTATAAAAAAGCTCAAGGAACCGACACTGTACTAGCCGTCAAAAATTTAAACTTTAAAAGTGACGACCCTTTTTCGAGCCCTATCCATAAGTTAAATTTAGAAGTCAAAAGCGGCGAGATTATTGGTATAGCAGGGGTAGCCGGAAATGGCCAAGACGAATTAATGCGGCTATTAAGTGGTGAAGAACTTGCTGATAAAGCCACTGTTAATCTTCTTAATACCGACATATCTCAACTTAGTCCTAGTGAACGTCGTGAACTAGGCTTTGCCTTTGTACCTGAAGAGCGCCTTGGTCGAGGAGCTGTTCCAGATATGTCTTTAGCTGATAACACCCTGTTAACCGCAAATCATCGTGGCATGATTAATAATGGCTGGATTAACTTTGATAACGTTAAATCTTTTGGACAAAATATTATTGATAAATACAATGTAAAATGCTCTGGCCTAAATGCGCAAGCTAAAAGTTTGTCAGGTGGAAACTTACAAAAATTTATTTTAGGCCGTGAAATAGAACAAGATCCAAAATTACTAATTTGCTCCCATCCTACTTGGGGGGTAGACATTGGTGCCGCTATTTTAATACGTCATGCGTTAATTGCTTTACGCGACAAAGGCGCTGCAATAGTTGTAGTAAGTGAAGATATCGACGAGCTTTATCAAATAAGCGATAGAATTTGTGCTATCTGCCAAGGCGAATTAAGCCCTATTAAAAATACTCAGGATGTCAATATAGAAACGTTAGGACAATGGATGGCTGGACAATTTGTTGATCAAGTAGAATCAGCACAGGAGCCTAACCATGTCTAATTTTTTAGAAAAAATAATTCCGCTTAAAATAGAAAAGCGACCTAGTGATTCAAAATTAATGTCGTACCTTTCGCCATTAATCGCCATTATATTAACATTGATAAGTGGTGCATTTTTATTCTTATTTTTAAATGTCGATCCAGCTACCGCGCTTTATACCTTTTTTATTATGCCTTTGTCCGATGTATATGGTTGGACAGAGCTGGGAATTAAAGTAGCCCCATTACTTTTATGCGCCATGGGCTTAACTTTATGTTTTAAAGCAAAAATTTGGAATATAGGTGCTGAAGGTCAATTTATTATGGGAGCCTTAGGTGGCGGCTTCATGGCATTGCAGTTTTTAGATGCTGAATCATCTTGGGTTTTAATACCCATATTAGCAGCCGGCATGCTATCTGGCTTAGCTTGGGCAGGACTAGCCGCTGTATTAAAAACACACTTTAAAGCCAACGAAATACTCACAACTATCATGCTAAATTACATAGCATTAAACGCATTATTATATTGCGTACACGGCCCATTAAAAGACCCAGATGGTTTTAACTTTCCTCAGTCGGCGATGTTTAGCGATGCGTCACTGTTACCATTATTTAGCGAATATTATCGAGTAAATATCTCATTACTATTTGGCTTATTCGCCATGGTTGTGGTTTGGGCCATAATGAGCCGTAGCTGGATTGGTTACCAGATAAATGTTTTAGGTGAAGATGCAGCGGCCGCCCGTTACGCTGGCTTTAAAGAAAAAAAATTAACTTGGTTTGTATTACTAGGCTGTGGCGCATTGGCAGGTTTAGCCGGCGTCTCTGAAGTTACAGGGCCTGTTGGACAGTTAATACCGCATGTATCACCTGGTTATGGTTACGCTGCTATTATTGTTGTGTTTTTAGGTCGTATGCATCCGGTGGGAATTTTATTAGCAAGTATGTTATTAGGTTTAACCTACATGGGTGGTGAAATGGTACAAATGGAAATGACGCTGCCTAAATCTCTTACTGGTTTATTTCAAGGGATGCTGCTGTTCTTCTTATTAGCAACTGACCTACTTATTAGTTATAAAATTATTCATATTAAAAAAGAAGTATTGTCCAGCGATACTCTTCAATCAGAGTCGCAGGTATAAACATTATGGACATAGAATTAATTACTAACATTTTATACGCAACAATTCGCACCGGGACACCACTTATTTTAGTCGCTCTAGGTGAAATGGTATGTGAAAAGTCTGGGGTATTAAACCTTGGGCAAGAAGGCATGATGCTAATGGGAGCTGTGGTAGGGTTTATGGCTGCAGTAACTACCGGAAACTTATTTGTAGCAGTTTTAATAGCAGTTTTAGCCGGCATATTAATGTCGCTACTGTTTGGGTTTTTGTCTATTAGCTTGGTTTCAAATCAGGTGGCGACAGGCTTAGCGTTGACTATTTTTGGTGGTGGTCTTAGTGCATTTTTAGGCGCTAACTATGTGGGAATAGGACTAGACGGCGTACAAGCGATGTTCATTCCCCTGTTAAGCGATATCCCTGTAATTGGCAAAATATTTTTCCAGCAAGATCCTCTAGTTTACTTATCGTTCATTATGGCCGGATTAGTTTACTGGGTATTTAAATCAACTCGTTTAGGTTTAAACATCCGTGCAGTTGGTGAAAACCCAGAAGCCGCTAATGCTATGGGTATAAATGTACATAGAGTTCGTTATATGTGTGTGATGTTTGGTGGTGCTATGGCTGGTTTAGCCGGTGGCTATTTATCACTTGCTTACACACCACTTTGGAGCGAAGGCATGACTGCAGGTAAAGGCTGGATTGCTTTGTCGTTAGTAGTATTTGCCAGCTGGAAAGCCGAACGTATTATGCTGGGTGCTTATTTGTTTGGCGCGGCCAGTATCATGCATTTAATTTTACAAGGTACACGCTTTGAAATTGCACCTAACTTGTTAGCCATGCTGCCTTACGTAGCCACTATATTTGTTTTGGTATTGCTTTCAAGTAATCGTGCTAAAACAAAATTAAATACACCAAAGTCGTTAGGTGTGCCGTATCGACCTCAGCTTTAATTTGCTGGGTTTAAAAAAATCTAAAATTTTATTTAGATCATAATTGTTTAAATCATAATTATTTAAATCACAATAAACGCTCTTCGAGGAGAAGACATGAAACTTATAACAAAATTATTGACCACATCTGCCATGGTGGCGGCTATTGCAGGTTGCTCTGACTCAACAACTGAAGAGACAACGGCTGCGGCGCCAGAAATGTCAAAAGATTCTATTAAAGTGGGGTTTGTTTATGTAAGCCCAACTGGCGATGCCGGCTGGACTCATAGTCATGACCAAGCACGTAAATATTTAGAAGCCCAATTAGGCGATAAAGTAGAAACCACTTATGTAGAAAGTGTTCCTGAAGGTGCCGATGCTGAGCGAGTAATTCGTAACATGGCTAGTAATGGTCACAACCTTATATTTACTACATCGTTTGGTTACATGAACCCTACGTTGAAAGTTGCAGCACGCTTCCCTGACGTTAAGTTTGAACACGCATCTGGTTACAAGCAAGCTGAAAACGTAGGTTCTTATTTTGCACGCCCTTACCAAGGTCGTTATTTAAGCGGTTTAATTGCTGGTAAAATGACCAAAACAAACGTAATTGGTTACGTAGCTGCATTCCCTATACCTGAAGTTGTTCGTGGTATTAATGCATTTACCAAAGGTGTACGTGAAGTTAACCCAGACGCAATTGTAAAAGTTGTTTGGGTGTCTACTTGGTTTGACCCAGCTAAAGAACGTGAAGCGGCAGAAACGTTAATTCTTCAAAATGCCGACGTACTAACACAGCACACAGACAGCGCAGCCGTTATTCAAACAGCTGAAGCTAAAGGTAAATATGCTATTGGTTATCACTCAGACATGTCTGAATACGGAGCCAATGCTCACCTTACATCAACCATTCATAACTGGGGACCTTTGTACGTTGAGAAAGCTAAAGCCGTTTTAAATGGAACTTGGAAAAAAGAAAATCTTTGGTTAGGTATTGCTGAAGGTGCAACTGACCTTGCCCCAATTAACGATATAGTCCCTGCTGATGTAAAAGCCATGGTAGCTGAGAAAAAAGCCGCACTTAAAGCAGGTACAATGCGTGTATTTAAAGGTCCTATTAACGACCAATCTGGTGTAGAAAAAGTTTCAAAAGATGACTCTATGACCGATGGCGCACTACTTGGATTCGACTGGTTTATTGAAGGTGTTTCTGGAACGCTTCCTAAGTCATAAAAATATAAGTTTTGTCATAGTTATAAAATAATTATGACAAAACTGACTAAAAAGTTAACTTTTTAAACTTTTAATAGTGCAAAAGTTTTAACTTTAATTTAATCTAGTTATGACTTAAAAATAACACGAACACGAACACAAACAATAACGTGAACAATCAACAAACAATAATACATAATTTAAAAACTAAACGCCGAAAGGCATCAGGGGATATAATGAAAAAAACTCTATTAACTTTAGCAGCAGTATCTGCGTTTTCTATGTCAGCACAAGCTGAACAATTTTGGGCTGATAACAGTGTTTCTTACCTAAATGGTTCTAGTTATATTGAGCCGTTTTTTGCTGACGCAACAACTGATGTTAGTTACTCTACTATTACACTAGAACACGTTTCTGGACACAGCTGGGGTGGATTATTCTACTTTGTTGATATGCACAGCGGTGATGGTTTTGATGAGACTTATGTAGAACTAAGCCCTAAATTTACACTATCTAAAATGGAAGGTTCTGTCGCTGCAATAAATGCACTCTATACACTTGAAAGTGGATCTGGTTTTGATAACCATATGTTCGGCTTAGGTGTTGATTTAAATGTACCTGGCATGAACTATTTAGGAGTTAACCTTTACCGCGCTATCAATGACAAACTTGGTATCGACAAAGGCGACGACAATATGCTTGGTCTAGTTTACGGTTACTCAAACGGTAACCTAAATATTGATGGCTTTATGGATTACCGCTTTGGTAACAGCGGCAATCAATTCGGAGATATTGAAGATAGCATGAACCTTACTCCTCAAATCACTTATGATCTTGCGCCAATGCTTGAACTAAAAGGTAAATTGAAAGTAGGTATTGAGTACTCTTACTGGACTAACAAGTTTGGTGTAGACGGTGCTGACCAAAATGCTGTTAGCTTGTTATTAAAAGCGCATCTATAATCGCTTTATTAGCTAGTTAGCAAGGATTTTAACTTGCTTCAAATCACCATCAAAGGGCTCTTCGGAGCCCTTTGTTTTTTTTGTCAATAATGTTGCTATAATAACTCTCACAGTGACAAAGAGCCTAGAAACCACGTGACTTCAGAAAATAATAAAAGCGGCAGTATTCGTACCCGTAACAGCCTTCAAATATTAGACGCTGCCCAAGCTGAATTCGTATTACACGGATTTAAAGGCACCAGCATGCAGTCGATAGCCGATCGTGCTGAGCTTCCTAAAGCTAATATCCACTATTACTTTAAAAACAAAGCTAATCTTTATCAGGCTGTTCTCGAAGAAATAATGTTTGCGTGGAACGTAGTGCTAGAAGACATGAATGAAGAAAGTGATCCTGCTGAGGTTCTAAGCAAGTTTATTCACACCAAAATGCAATTATCTTATAGCAATCCAAATGGTTCTAAAATATTTGCTATGGAGATTATTCAAGGTGCACCGCATTTAATAGAGCATATT
>JAWUVO010000049.1:0-14928 GCA_034112325.1 Bermanella sp.
AAATATAAAAATAATCAACCGGATATTATAATTACAAGTGATGACGGTGCATTAGATTTTATTTTGAGTAACGGTAGTACTATATTTCCTAATATTCCTACTGTATTTAGCGGTGTGAATATAGATAAGTCAGAAGCTCTAAAAGGTCAAAATAATATAACCGGTATTTACGAAGGCATGGCCATAGAGGAAAACTTAAATCTTATTAGGCAGGTACAACCCCAGGTAGAACAAATAATTATGCTAGGCGATGTGACCAGTCTTGGCGGTAGTATGGTAACGCAGGCTAGATTAATTCAAAAAAAATGGCAACAAGAAGACAGACTTAAACATATAACATTGCAAGTCCGAGATAAGTTTATCTTGACTGAGCTTTATGCTGATTCCGAAAGTCTAAATACTAAAACAGCATTTCTAATACTCGCTATTCATAAAGATCAATCAGGAGAATATTTTTCGTTTGAGAAGCAGCTACCTATTTTAAGTAAGCACAGTGCATCGCCAATTTATGGTATGTGGGGTGGTTTAATGATAGGTAATGGCATAGTAGGTGGGCTAATTAATGATCCTTATTTACACGGTAAAAATACGGCAAAAATAGCCATCGAAATTTTAGCGGGTGTTTCACCTGCAACTATACCAGTGAAATATTCGTCAACATTTTTACCTAAATTCGATTATTTACAATTAAAAAGGTTTAAATTACTCGGCAGTCCTCTGCCAAAAAATAGTACTGTAATTAACCAACCTATTTCAGTTTATGAAGAAAATAAAAATATTATTAATATAACAATATCTTTGTTTGTGATTTTATTTTTAGTGATCAGTTTACTTATTAAAAATATTCGTCAAAAGCAATCTACCCAAGTTCAATTGTCTAATCTAAATCAACAGCTTGAATCTAAAGTTAACAAAAGGACTTTGGAGTTAATAGAGCGCAATGACGCGTTAGAGGAAGTTAATAAACAAGTAGAGCGAATGGCATATACAGATGTGCTCACTGGTATTGGTAACAGAAGAGCTGCAAATGAAGAAATAGAATCGTATATCAGTCGATCACATTCAGATAATAAGCCGTTATCGTTAGCCATATTAGATATAGATCATTTTAAGCATGTAAATGACACATTTGGGCATTTAGCTGGTGATGATGTGCTATTCAGACTTGCCGCATCCATTAAGCACGACTTACGGCCTAGTGATCAGGTTTACCGGTGGGGTGGTGAGGAGTTTATTTTGCTATTGCCTGACACAACTATTGAGTCTGCTGATGCTGTATGCAGGAGGTTGCGCAACACCCTAAATGATTGTGTTCATGGTCAAGTTGGTAAGGTAACCGTTAGTATTGGTGTAGCCTCGTTGCAACACGAAGATGACCTAGACTCACTTATTACGCGGTGTGATGTGTTTTTATATGCAGCTAAAGAAAATGGGCGTGACCAAGTAGTGAGCAGTTTACAAGGTTTAGCAGGGCCTTGACCTATTGACTAGCTATATCATTGCAGATTCTGCTCGCTTTATGCTCAAAAGCTCGATATTTATCGAGCTTTTTTGGTTTCGGCACGGGCATGCGTTATAATAATAGATCTATTGCGCTTATTGATGGCAAACATTTTAATATTTACGCCTAGTTGATTTAATTCTGAGTCTGGGCAATATGCGGCACTATGAAAATACCAAAAAGATTAATCCCTTTATATGAAGATGGCATCATTGACGAGGTTATAAGCCAGTTAATGAGCGGAAAAGAAGCGACTGTTTTTGTTGTGGCAAGCGGCGACGAAATTCTTTGCGCGAAGGTTTATAAAGAAGCCAATAAACGCAGCTTTAAGCAGGCAGTGACCTATGTTGAAGGTCGTAAGTCTAAAAATAGCCGTCGAGAACGTGCTATGGAAAAAGGCAGTAAATTTGGTAAAAAACAACAAGAAGAAGCTTGGCATAATGCTGAAGTGGACGCGCTGTATAAACTAGACGAGGCTGGTGTCCGTGTACCAAAGCCTTATGGTTGCTTTGAAGGCGTATTGTTAATGGAACTTGTCTGTGACGACGAGGGCAGTGTTGCCCCGCGTTTAAATGATGTGGGCTTTGATGAAAAGCAAGCACTTGACGATTTTGCCACTATGATGGATTACGTAAAACTGATGCTGTGCGCGGGTATTGTACATGGTGATCTATCAGAATTTAATGTGCTGGTTGATGATTATGGTCCAGTTATAATTGACTTGCCTCAGGCCGTTGATGCAGCGGCAAATATGCACGCTAAACCTATGTTAGAGCGTGATGTTAACAATATGCGAGACTATTATGGTCAGTTCGCGCCGTCTATATTAAAAACATCGTATGCAAAAGAAATGTGGTCGCTCTACGAGGAAGGTAAGCTTAAGCCAGATACAGAGCTGACTGGATTGTTTGAAGAGGACAACACATCAGCCGACGTAGACTCTGTTTTAGAAGAAATTAAAGCGGCGTTATTTGAAGAGCAAGAAAAACAAGAGCGTATGAACGCTGACGATAACGAAGACGAGTTTTAAAAATCTGTCTCAATCATAGGAAGCTTCAATAGACGTTCTATATCCATGGGTTTATGAAAGTAAAACCCTTGGATTAAATCTACATTTAAATCCCCTAAGTAATCTAATTGCCGTTTTTTCTCCACGCCTTCAGCCACAATTGTTAAACCTAATTTATGTGCCAAAGAAATAATATGTTCAACTACATAACTTGATCTAACGTCATCTGGAATTTTCTTAACAAACGAATAATCTAGTTTTATTATGTTTACAGGTAAATTCTGGATATACGCAAGTGATGAATAGCCAGTACCAAAATCGTCCAGTGCCACATGAAATCCAGCACTCTGTAACTCGTTACTTGTTTTAATTGCAGCATCAAGATTGGCTAACATTGAACTTTCGGTTAATTCAAATTCAATGTATTTAGGTTTTACATTGTGTAATTTGCATACGCCTAATAACTCAGAGGTAAGATTAGCTTGGTTGAATTTAATTGAAGACAGGTTGATAGAAATTCTAAAGCCTGGGTTTTCTGAAAAATAATCGATGATCGTATTTGCATTAGACAATATATGCTCAATTAAATGCCGTTCAAATTGCAGCATCAGCTCTGCATCACGTTCAACTTCTGGCAAAAATACACCAGGACCTAAAATACCTTTTTTAGGGTGATCCCAGCGTGCTAAGGCTTCGATACCAGAAACTCTGCCTGATTTGTATTCTATTTTAGGCTGGTAATAAGCAATAAACTGCTGTTTATTTATCCCTTGTTTTACCTCTTCAAGTAATGCATTTCTAGCTTCAGCATCTTCTGAAAAAGATTTACTAAAATAGACTAAATAAGGATCGTTAGTTTCTTTTGCATATTGCAGTGCTAGCTCAACTCGGGTTGTTAGCGCCGAATTGTCTAATGTTAAGTTTAGCTTTATAGCTCCTGAATGCAGCGATACATGATCGTTTGATTCAGCAATTAACTTGATTAGTCGGTTAATTTTTTTGGTAAAATCTTCTTGTTTTGTTGCCTGTGCAATAATGGCAAATTTACCGCCATATAAGCTATAGCTTTGGCTATTTTTGAACTCACAATCGCTAATAGAATTAGCAATGTTACGAATCAGTAAATCGGCCTTTATAAAACCCATTGTGCGGTTAATATGCTGCAGTGCGCAAATATCTAGAATGGCAATATAGCGATCATCTTTATTCCGATTACGGCAATCTTCAATATGAACAATCATTGCAGATCGATTTTTCATGCCGGTTAACGGGTCTTCGAATGCGACTTTTTGTAGATTATTCACCGCTTGTTTTAAGCGTATTCTTAATGTTCGGTTCCATAAATAAAGCGCTAAAATAACGGCGATAGCAATTAAACTAGAGTAAAGCAGACGCTGAATCCAGGTAGTGTCTCTGTGAAATTCGTTATAGATAGTACCTTCTGAGAAAACAGCTTGGTTACCTGTCACATCATTAAATGTATCTAACATGGCTGCCCAGCGATCTGGGCTTGAATGACCAATAGGAAATAGGTTTGCATCAATTAACTTAATGGTTTCTTTAGCTTCATATAGCTGGTGATTTTTATCAAAAGGTAATGGATTGTTAGTTTTTAGCTGCAAAATATAATCGATCATTTCTTCTGGGTACTCAATGGCATAATTCCAACCACGAATAACAGCACGACGGATAGAGGACAGGCGTTTTGGATTGTTTTCTAGTTCAGTTTTTGTGGTTGCTAGATTGTCGCCATAAAAGTTGAGACCACTGTCTCTAGGCGAAAATATATCAACCTCGTAACCTAACTGTTGAAGCTGGTAAGGCTCATTACTAATGTAACCGTACATTGCTAAAACGGAACCATCGATCAATTTTTGTACATCGCCATCGTAGGCAGAGCTTTTATAGAGATTTGTTGTCACTCCACTTTTTGCAAGCATGGCGCGCATTTGTCCAGATATACTAGCGTCGGCTAGCATAATATTTTTTCCTTTGAGCTGCGAAATGTTTTTAATATTATTCGATTTTAAGGTCATCAGTACTTCAGGTGTGTGCTGGAAGAATGAAGCGACTATGACAATAGGTGAGTCAAGCGCCAACGCATTTAACGATTCACTGCCAACTACGGCGTATTGACTAAAATGATTCATCAGTTGGTGTACGTGGCTATTATCCGGGCCACCTTCGACTAATGTGACGTTATAGCCTTCTTCTTTGAAGTAACCTTGCTTAATGGCCGCATAGTACCCCGCAAACTGAAATTTGTGGTACCACTTAAGGTGAATGGAGACGTCTTCGGACCAAGCGAATGTAGAAAGCCAGAATAAAAATAGGGCTATTATGTATTTATTTATAGTCTTCACATACTATCCATAAAACGAACTTAATATAGTTACTTTACAGTATAGACATATTCTATTGAGAAGTAGAAGTTCTTTATTGGTGATTATGAAGTGCAATTTATTGGAGGTTTTTTTGGGTTAATTGGCGGAAAAAATGCTCTAAATGTTAAGCCCCTGAATATGGATACCGACTTCAAGGGCTGAATAAACTCAATTAAATATTCAGTCTTTTTTAGGCTTGCCCCAAGAAAAACCACCGTTGTCGCTAGCAGCTGGTTTATCTTGTTTTATGACAACTGGTTTGTCATCGGTATTTGTTTGTTTTTTATCCTTATTCAAAGAGATCTTAGCTCGACTTTTATTTTCTTCTGGTGCGGCTTTAGAACTGACTTTATTTGGATTTTTATAAAATACTTTTTCAGTGGCGGGTTTATTTGCGTATGGATTACTGTGTCCACCTTGCTTGGCTCTATCCTGGTTAGTTTTTTCTTTTCTCGCAGCGGCTGTTTTATTAGCTTTTTTAGCCTCAATAGCTTGATATTGAGACTGTTGTTCTGCTGTAGAAGTATTAGTTTCACGCATTTGCAGGCCTTGCAGCAGGTTACGCAAGACTTGATCTTGGCATTCGCGGAAATGACGGTGTTCAGGGGTTCTGAAAAACGCAGTTAGTTCAGCTTTACCTAAAATAAAGTTAGCATTCTTAAGTAACTCTATTAAATCATCGGTTTTCAGGTCAAATGCAATTTTAAGTTTACGCAGAATAATGTTGTTATTAAGTGCATACTCAGCAACCGGCTTTTCGCCATCTTTAGCGCCGCGTTTTTCAATAATTAGGCCATTTAAAAAATGAGCAAATTGCTGATCTGTGCAACGAAGATAGTCTGGGTCATCATCCTTTTTCAACCAAAGAACCACTTCCTCTTTTGTTACAGCTAGGTCTCCCTTAGCGAATAATTCAATCATCTTTGAATCATTGTAATTAAAGGTATAACGAAGACGACGAAGAACGTAATTATTGGTCACAGGCTGCCTGTAGCATTAGAGATGAAATTGGCGGTATTCTACCTTGTTTGCAGCGGAATTGATTGTGGAATCCACTAACGCCCAAAATAGTGGTTCACAGACTCGGTTAACTGTTTAAATAAGGACTCTTCAAATTGATCTGGATCTTTTTTAAGTGCCTTTAGGTAAACATTTGATTGGTCTTCGGTTAAATACTGATCATTAAGCTTGTATTGAATTTCAGGCTTGTCTTTATCAAACCTAGGTATGATCTGCCATTTAACTTGATCAGGCTCTAATTTATCAAATTCTTTTTGGGCTAAAAGGCAGAACTTTTCCACATGGTTGGCACCATCTGGGCCCAAACAGCCTGGTTCTACTCGGCAAATAACGGTTATTTTCATAAGATATTAAGATATTAAACAATGATACATAAATATAAGTGTAGTGCATTTGCTTAAAAACATTGGCCGATTTATGCCAACTTGGCTCATTAATGTGTAAAATTGATCGCTTGGGTAGATCTTAGAATGACTCTAGCGCGGGTTGAGAATCTATTTAGAATATAACAGTGGTAATTAGGACGACTTAATTGATGGAAGAGCAGCCAAACAACCCTTTGCACGGTGTAACGCTTAAAACAGTGGTAGAAGAACTGGTTGAATTCTACGGTTTTGAAGAGCTGGGTACGCGCATTAATATCCGCTGTTTTACCCATGACCCCAGCGTAAAATCTAGTCTAAAGTTTTTACGTAAAACTCAGTGGGCCAGAGATAAAGTTGAGGCTTTGTACCTAATTCGGCAAGAAGCTAAGCAACAGCAACATACTATTTATGGCAAAAAATAACAGCATAGCCGTTATTCATTCGGTGCTTGCTCTGCCGTTTGCTCATTGCTTTGAGCTTCTTCAAGAGCTATTTTTTCACGCTCGGCTTTTGAAATGTATCTAGGCTTGCTGTTATTTGCTTTAGGGTTCAAGTGAGACTTGGCCTTTTTAAGCTTTTTACTGTAAATATCTGAAATTTTCTTCTTACGATTCACTCGTCTTCTCCCGTCATAATGGCCATATTCTGGCTGCTTACTTTAATGCAATGAGTTTCTGGCCGTGATTGTATAGTTTAGCTTACGAATGGCAAGTATGGGCCAGCTCTCCAACGGTTTTTATGGCATTCATTAGCCTAGAATCTATAGGAAGAGCGCAATTCACCCGTAAATACTGGTCAAACTCATCACTATTCGAAAACAATGCCCCGGGCGCTAAACTAATACCTTGCTCTAATGCTTTCATCTGTAACTCGGCTACCGAGCCATTGCCGGCTATTTTTACCCATAATACAAAACCTCCATTAGGCATAGTAATACGGGTATCGTCAGGAAAATATTGGCGAATCGCGATTGATACCTTTTTTAGGTTCGACTGGCATATGCTTCTAAACTTTCTTAAGTGTCGGTCAAAGTGCCCAGACTCTAAAAAACTGCTTATGGATAACTGGCAAATGGCAGAAGGTGAGAATGAAGAGAAACTTTGTTCTTGCACAATCTTATCGAATATCTTACCGGGTAAACACCAGCCGATCCGTAGGCCTGGTGCCAGTGTTTTTGAAAAACTAGAGCAGTGCATGACTCGGTCGTCTACATCAAAGGTTTTAAGTACGGTATTTACGCAGTCTGTGAATCCTAATTCGCCGTAAACATCGTCTTCTAAAATAGTGACATCGTATTGTTGAGCAAGCTTGTATAACCTCTGCTGTTTCTCGGTATTCATCACCGCACCTGTTGGGTTGCTATAGCGTGATGAAGTAATAATTAATTTTATCGACCATTGTTTCATCGCTAACGACAAGGCGTCTAGGCTCATGCCTGTTTGTGAGTCAGTGGGAATTTCAATTACCTTTAAGCCTTTTTGCTTAGCCAGTTGCAAATAACCGTAATAACAGGGGCTTTCTATGGCAATAATGTCGCCTGGCTGAGTGGCTGCATTAAGGCATAGAGATAAGGCTTCGGAACAGCCCTGAGTAATAATTATTTCGTCTGGGCTGCATTTCACACTTACCTGTCGCATGCGGGTAGCTATTTGACGGCGTAAAGGTTCATACCCCGGAGGAAATATATAAGCCAAAGTTTGTGCAGATTGAAACCGTGATGCTTTTTGAATATGTGACTGTATTACTTTTTGAGGCATGAAATCATCGTGCGCAATTGCCGCACCTAAGTTTAATAAACCTGGCTGATTGGTTGCATTGAGCATAGTAGAAATTATATCGATTTTGCTTACTACTTTAGGAGGGGTGCCCTTTGAGATTGGGGGAGGCTGAATTGGCTGGTTGGCACCTTCTCTGACAAAATAACCCGCCTGGGGTTTCGATCGCACTAATCCTTGATCTTCAAGCAAGCCATAAGCCTGTGAAATAGTGCTAATACTGACGGATTTTTGCTGAGACAGTGTCCTAACACTGGGGATTTTTTCTCCTGAAAGATAAATGCCTTGCTGGATGTCTGCCGCTATATCGCTGGCAATTCTTTCATACAGCTTATTCATACAATCGTTACCTAGAATGGTTATTTAATGAGCGGTAAAAACCTAACATCAACCTATTGTAAGTCATTTACTGTACCGCTTCTAATATCAATTGTTTAATAATAAAGCAGTACAGTTACTGTTTTAATTGATCTGTACTGCTTTTTATCTGAAGTCCTGCATCTTAAAGCAATACAGGTGTCAGAGCATAATAGCCGCTCATGAATTAAATGTATGAAAGTATTATGTCTATATCTCTATTTGCCGCGCTATACCAAGCTAATACCAATCAGAATAGCTCGAAGCAGCTATCACCTTTATTAAATGCATTATTTGCAGTGGCATTATTCAGCTTAACAGCTCCTTTTACACAGGTAGCATTAAAGGACTTTAGCCCAGAATTTATTACCTTTTTCCGTGCGGGTACAGTGGGCTTATGCAGTTTGATATTGGCAGGCTATTTAGCATGGCAGTTACCAAGCAAAAAGAATTGTCTGCTTATTTTAATTGGTGGCTTGGCGATCATGCTTGTATTTCCGTATACAGTGGCGCTGTCATTGTCGCAGTGGCAAGCCAGTGACTTAGGAGTTGTATTGGCCGGTATCCCATTAATTACCGCATGGATGGCAAGTGTTATTTTTAAAGAAAAGCAAAACCTAGCATTCTGGCTGTGTATTTTTGTGGGAACAGGGTTACTGATGTTGTTTGCTTATGTGCAAGCTAGCGGACACATTCATGGGGCTGTTTTTGTTATGTTGATTGCTGCAGGCATAGGTTATAGCTTTGGTGGGCAAGTGGCTAAATCGATTGGTGGTTTCAAAACTATATGTTGGATGGCTATATTTTATCTACCCATATCGGCATTAGGTTTAGGCTTTGAAACACCGCGCATGGCCGCTAATTTTCAAGTCGCTTCAATGGACTCGATATGGGCGCTGATATATCTTGCATTAATAAGCCAGTGGATTGGGTTTCATTTTTGGTACGGGGCAATGGCGAAAATTGGAATAGCAAAAGTAGGGCAGGTACAATTACTACAGCCATTTTTTACCCTACTATTCTCTGTACTGTTATTGGGTGTGGTATTAAATGCTCAGCAATTTATATTTGCAGGATTGATAACATTAACCGTGGTTGTGTCTATGCGATATAAAGTCAAAATAACTTAGCTGTAAAGTAATTATAGTTCTGAGTAAAACTCTTGAATCCTGCTTTTCTTAAACGTATTAAGCGCTTTATATGTCCCCCGAATATTAATATCGGGGGTATGGCTATTTGCTTGAAGTACTAACTATTCCAACTACTATCTCATTCCAAGTACTACCTTTCCTATCATATCTCCTTTTTCTACCATTGCATGAGCGGCTATTAGGTTTTCGACAGTAATGTCACCTAGGTTTTTGGTAGCTGTGGTTATTATTTTGCCACTGTCTAACAGCTCAGATATTTTATTTAAAATATGATGCTGTTTAATCATGTCGTCGGTTTCAAAGCGCGCGCGAGTGAACATTAATTCCCAGTGCAGGCTAACGCTTTTCATTTTTAAGCCTTGAATATTTAACGGTTCGGTTGGGTCATCAATTAAACAGATTTTCCCCTGCGGTTTTATCACTTCAATGTAATCATCAAAATGTTGAGAGGTATGTGTAAGGCTAGCAATATGGCTAACTTGTTTAATACCAATTGAAGCCAGCTGTGCTGCAATACCACCGTCTTTTTTTGCATGACTAATAACATGGTCGGCGCCCATCTTGGTACACCAGGCTTGGCTTTCTGGACGGCTGGCGGTTGCAATAACAATAGACTCTGGGATTAATGCTTTGGCTATTTGTATCATTGCACTGCCAACACCACCGGCTGCACCCGTAATTAAAATAGTAGGGGCGCTGATACTAAAGCGATTTTTAAAATCTACTTGCAAGCGATCAAACAGCATTTCGTAAGCGGTAATCGCAGTTAATGGTAGGGCAGCGGCTTCAGCTTTTGTTATATTTTTTGGCGCACGGCCTACAATTCGTTCGTCAACTAATTGAAATTCAGAATTTGACCCTTGGCGTGCAACATCGCCAGCATAAAAAACTACATCACCCACTTTAAATAATGTCACTTCTTTGCCTATTGCGGTTACTGTACCCACAGCATCAAAGCCTAACGTTTTTGCTTCACCTGGTTCAGGCAGGGCGCGAAGACGTACCTTGCTGTCGATAGGGTTTACACTGACGGCTTGAACGTTTACTAATAGATCACGCCCCTTTGCAATAGGCATTTGTAGTTCTGTTACAAACAGGGCGTTTGGTTGATCAATTGGTAAGCTGTGGTTAAAAACAATGGCTTTCATAATAAATTGACTACTTAAAATAGATTGGTTAAAAAATTCTCTAATGTTTCTTTTTACCAAAGCTTTGAACTTTTGCTTATAGCTCTAAAAGTAACAAGTATAAATAGAGAGATAGAACTCATATAGTGATGATTTACAGTCTGATAAATTCTATCTGCATGGCTAGCTAATTAGCTTTGTATGATCTCTTTTATGCCTGATTAGGTCAATAATTGAAATATGTTTGGTAACCTACACTTAAGTCGATAAAATGGACTATGACATTTTTTGGTATTTAGAGATTATATTGTGAACTCATTATCAGCCGAACAGATTCTAGACTTAGACCAGAAGCACGTTTGGCATCCTTACTCATCGTTTGCCGCGCCACTTTTGCCGTACCCAGTAGAAAGTACAGATGGTGTTCGAATAAAGCTTAAGGATGGTCGTGAACTAATTGATGGTATGGCGTCTTGGTGGTCGGCTGTGCATGGATACGGGCACCCAAAACTAAAACAAGCGGCTCACGAGCAAATAGATACCATGAGTCATGTGATGTTTGGCGGATTAACTCATGAACCAGCTGTGGCCTTATGCGAAAAGCTAGTAAAAATTACTCCCACTGGTTTAAATAAAGTATTCATTAGTGACAGCGGCTCTGTAGCGGTAGAGGTAGCGATTAAAATGGCGTTTCAGTATTGGATCAGCCAAGGCCAATCTAATAAAAATAAACTGCTAACTGTCAATAATGGTTACCACGGCGATACGTTTGCCACCATGGCTGTGTGTGATCCGGTTAATGGTATGCACCATATGTTTGAGCAAGTATTAAACAAACATATTTTTGTCGAAGCCCCGCAGCCTGCTATTCATAGTCAGTTAAAAACTGAATTTAAAGAAGAGCATATTCAGTCTTTAAAGGAGTGTTTAGAAAAGAATAATCAATTAATAGCAGCGTTAATTCTTGAGCCTATCGTTCAGGGCGCAGGGGGTATGCGTTTTTATCATCCTGATTATCTAACCCGAGCTAGAGAATTATGCGACGAGCATAATGTGTTATTAATTGCTGACGAAGTGGCCACAGGTTTTGGCCGTACTGGAAAAATGTTTGCGTGTGATCACGCTAACATCAGCCCAGATATTTTATGTGTGGGCAAGGCGCTAACAGGCGGTTTTATGAGCTTGGCAGCTACCTTATGTACCGACAAGGTAGCCAAAGGTATTTGCGATGGCGAGGCTGGTGTGTTTATGCATGGCCCTACTTTTATGGGTAATCCATTAGCTTGTGCGGTAGCGAATGCCAGTTTAGATATATTAATGACGGGTGAGTGGCAACAGCAAATTTTAGATATTGAAGCTGGTATGGAAACAGGCTTTGCTGCGGCTAAAGATTTACCACAAGTTGCAGATGTTCGTGTACTAGGTGGTGTGGGTGTAATTGAATTGGTAGAACCTGTGAACATGACACAAGTACAGCCTATGTTTGTAGAGCAAGGCGTGTGGGTAAGGCCGTTTGGTAAAAATGTTTATATATTACCGCCGTATGTAATCAGCAAACAAGATTTAGCATTTTTATGCAATGCCATGGTGAATGTGGTTAAAAAACTTTAAGTTAATGTTAATTTCTAATTAAGCGCTTAACTAAATTCAATTTGGTAGTAAAAAATGAAAAAAAATCAGGTTAGTATTGGTTTAATTAACCCTAAAGATGCACAGAATGTAGGGTCTGTTTTAAGAGCCATAGGTTGTTACCAAGCCAATGACGTGTATTTTACCGGCACCCGTTATGAGCACGCGTTAAAACATAACACAGATACCCATAACGTAGCGCTAAGCTCGCTCATATCTAAAGTAGATTCTATGGTCGAAGCCCGTGACGAACACATGCCAGCCGATACAAGAATTGTATGCGTTGAGCTGGTAGAGGGAGCTATTTCATTACCTGAATATCAGCATCCGGAAAATGCGTTATATGTGTTTGGGCCAGAAGATGGCA
Source organism: Bermanella sp. (assembly GCA_034112325.1). Lineage (GTDB taxonomy): Bacteria > Pseudomonadota > Gammaproteobacteria > Pseudomonadales > Oceanobacteraceae > Bermanella. The sequence goes on from JAWUVO010000049.1 coordinate 12,686, forward strand.
ACTTAAAACAAGCCATAATAAACGCAGCAGACGACGTAGTATATATACCAACAGTAGGCTGTATGAATTTAGCAGCTACCGTGAATGTGTTACTTTACGATCGCTTAGCAAAAAGTAAAAATATGGAAGCGTCAGATGAACTGATCAGAAAGAGCCGAGATAACAATAATAGATTAAAAGTTTAAGGCTAAATAAAACCTAGGAATGAAAGCTAAATAGCAGGCTAAAATAGAAGTAAATTTAGCCATGATAAAAGCCAAAAGCCAAAAGCCAAAAGCCGTACCGACTCTTGATTTCTAACTTTTCAATTAACTTATAGTTTTACGATTAACTTACCAGTATTGCCGCCGGTGAATAAAAGATTTAAGCCTTCCATTGCATTTTCTAATCCATTGATGACATGAGCGCGGTATTTTACTTTTCCTGACATAACATAAGGTGCTAGTTTGGCTATTAATTCAGGTGCATCAGCAAAGTGGTCTGGCATAGCAAAGCCTTGCACAGTAATACGTTTTTTAATCAAAGGCATCCAGTTAGGGCCTGGGCGAGGGTTGGCCGATTGATAGTCTGAAATCATGCCGCACACTGCGATACGACCATGGGCGTTCATGCGTTCAAAAATTAGCTCTTGAATAGGGCCGCCAGTGTTTTCAAATAACACATCGACACCATTAGGGGTTAAGGCTGTTAACTGACCTTTTAAATCTTCAGATTTATAATTAATGGCACCGTCAAATCCTAGCTCATTTACAATCCAGTCTGCTTTTTCATCGCTACCCACTATGCCAATAACCGTGAGTCCATCAGCTTTTGCTAGTTGGCCTACAATAGAACCTACAGACCCTGCTGCGCCAGTCACTACAATTGTTTCACCAGATTTAGGTTTTCCTATTCCATATAAACCTTGAGTAGCGGTTAAGCCCGGTAAAGCAAATACACATAAAGCGGTTAGGGCATCAACACCCGCTTGTACCTTATTAAAACCTTTACCATCGTTAACAATGTATTCGGCCCAGCCTGTCATTCCCATTACTATATCGCCAACCGCAAACTTAGGATTGTTCGATTCTACCACTTCGCCTAGTCCGCTAGAGCGCATAACGCTGCCTAATTCTACCGGTGGAATGTAGCTGTCAGTTGCAGGGCTCATCCAACCAAGCATGGCTGGGTCTAATGACATATGTGTTTGCTTGATTAAAACTTGTCCTTCTCCAGCTTTAGGAATGTCTTTTTTAACAACTTCAAACATATGTGGGCCAACAGGCGTGCCGTCTGGGCGTTTTGTAAGGTTGATTTCTGTGTACTGAGTCATTTTAGATCCTACCTATTTATTGATGCCTGTAGGCTATCACATTGAAAAAAACGCAACATGACCAGCCAGGTCATAGTCTTAATAGATAGGTTTTAATATGGGTGAGATCGACTATTAAATGAACAGCTGGTTTGGCTTTAAGGTAAGTATTCAGAATGTTTCGAAATTACAAAAAAATGTGGCATAGTGAAGTCATTATTAATGACAATTTACAGTGATATATGCATTTTTTTATTTTAGGACTTAAAGTTTTATTAAGCCCTGGCTATCGTAAGTTTATTCTTATTCCACTTGTGGCCAACGCAATTCTGTTTGTGGTGATTGCAGTGTCGTTGTTTAGCTTATTACCCAATAGTGTGCAGTGGTTAATCAGCTGGATTCCAGAGTGGCTGCCGTTTATGGAGTTTTTTATATACTCGTTTGCTTCAATGATTTTTTTGTTTGTATACGGAATGAGTTTTAGCATTATAACTAACGTTTTTGCTGCGCCGTTTAATGGTTTTTTGGCTGAAAAAATTCAGCGAGAAGCCGGTTTGATTATTCCTGAGGAGTCTATTAGCTCGGTTATTGTGCGAACCCTAGGTCGTGAACTTAAAAAACTAATGTACTTTATCGGCTACGGTATATTGGTTGCCATACTATTATTTTTTCTAGCCATGATTCCAGTAGTTAACTTGTTAGTACCGGTATTAGCATTTTTATGGTTGTGTTGGTGCTTGGCAATTCAATACTTAGATTATGCGGCAGATAATACTCAGCAATCGTTTGTAGGCTTAAGAAAACAAGCCAAAAAACCTTTTATATCCACATTTGGCTTTGGTGGGATAGTAGCGTTTCTACTAATGGTGCCCATTGTAAATATTTTTGTAATGCCTGCAGCGGTGGCAGGAGGCACATTAATGTGGATAAAGAAAATCCATATGCCAAATGC
>JAWUVO010000050.1:0-10174 GCA_034112325.1 Bermanella sp.
CTTTATTTCTGTTAGAATTCGCCAAAATTCAATCTAGGTAGTTACCTTGTTTACACAGTTCGATCTAAAATCGCCACTTACCAAAGCCCTGACCGCGTTATCGTTTACAAAAGCGACTGCGGTACAAGAAAAAGCCATACCTATTGCCCTATCGGGTAAAGATCTAATGGTGTGCGCACAAACAGGCAGTGGCAAAAGTGCCGCATTTCTGTTGCCTATTTTACAGAGAATTTTATCCGTTAAGGCACCTAACTCTAGAACCAGAGCCTTGGTCCTTGTGCCTACACGAGAATTAGCCAGACAACTTCAAAAACAATGCGAAGCCTTAGCCAGATTCACTCGCATTCAAGTAGCGGTTGTTACTGGTGGTGCCGAATATAAGTATCAAACAGCTGTGTTTCGTAAAAACCCTGAAATTATTATTGCTACACCGGGACGTTTGATCGAGCATTTGCAAAAATCGGCAGACTTAATGGCCGATGTTGAAATGTTAGTGTTAGACGAAGCTGACCGCATGCTTGACTTAGGTTTTGCCGACGAAGTAATTGGCATAGCCGAGCAATGCAAACCAGAACATCAAACCATGCTGTTTTCTGCCACGTTAAAAAAGCAAGGCATTAAACATGTAATGGACGCTGTATTAACAGACCCAGAGAATATTATTGTCGACAGCTTTAGAGGCGAACACAGCAATATTACTCAGCAAAAAATTCTAGCTGACGACGACAAACACAAACAACGTATATTGGCATGGCTGTTATCGAATGAAGAATTCAGACAAGCGATTATTTTTAGTAATACAAAAATAAAAGCCCAAAGCCTGTTTCATTTTTTAGAGTACCACTCAATTAATGCCGCTGTACTTCATGGCGACATGACTCAAGACGAACGTAACTTTGTAATGCAACGCATGCAGCAAGGTACAGTAGACGTGCTAGTGGCAACCGACGTAGCGGCCCGTGGACTTGACGTTAAAAAGATTGACCTAGTTGTTAACTTTGACATTCCAAGAAGCGGTGATGACTATGTACACCGAATTGGTCGTACTGGCCGTGCAGAATCAAATGGCCAAGCAATTTCGTTAGTAGATACCACAGAGTGGAATTTGACCTCTTCTATCGAGCGTTACTTATCGGTTGATATGACCACCCGTAAAATTAAAACATTAGAAGGCAAATACCGCGGCCCTAAAGATTTAAAAGGTAACGGTAAATCGGCTGGTAAAAAAGCACATAAAAAGAAAGATGCCAAAAAACAGGCTAAAACAGCGCCTAAAAAGCCTACCGGAAAAAAACCTAGTAAAAACCCAGCTAATAAACCGGTTAAGCCAGGCACTCAAAATACTGACGAGACCACAGGTATTAAACGTAAAAAACCAAGCTTACCAAAAGTAATAAGCGATGGTAATACGCCGTTCAAGCCCCGCGGTAAGTAAGCAGGTTTAACCGCTTAGCGAATACTTCCTAGTCTAATATGGATACCCTAACTATCTGGTATCCATATTAGTTTTAAACAGGCACAACCTTACCTATATAGCGTAAATTACGGTACTTTTGCGCGTAGTCGATTCCTACCCCAACTACGAATACATCTGGAATTTCAAAGCCAATCCATTCAACGTCTACGTGTACTTCACGGCGGGATGGTTTGTCTAATAAGGTGGCTATTTTAATAGAATTAGGTTCTCTTAATTTAAGAATTTCTAATACCTTTGACAATGTGTTGCCTGTATCAATAATATCTTCCACCAGCAATACGTCTTTTCCTTTTACGTCTCCATCTAAGTCTTTTAAAATTCGCACATCCCGTGTGCTTTTCATTCCGTTGCCATAACTAGATGCCGTGATAAAATCAGTCTCTAGCGGCACCGTTATCTCTCTTGCTAAATCGGCCATAAAAATAAATGAACCGCGTAATAAACCCACCAATACAAGGTTTTCTGTGTCAGCATATTCGGTGTTAATTTTTTCGCCTAATTCACGCACTCGAGTTTGAATATCTTGTTCAGAAATCATAACCTCAATATTGTGTTTCATTTTATTACCAGTCTATTTAGCTAATCTCTTATTTTTAAAGCCATTAACAAATCGTTAATAACCACAAGGCGTGCATATTATCATATTAGCCTACAATAACTGACCACCTAGACAATTAAGAGGCTGTAAAATTCGAATAACAACCTTAGGGTAATTTAAGGCATAAAAAAACCGAGCTATACAGCTCGGTTTTGGCACTCTACAAATCAAGCCATCTCTCAAGCTTGACAGTTAAGCTTGAAATTTAGCCGTTAAGCCTGAGATTTAAGGTAGTCGTCATAAGTACCATGAAAATCTACAATACCATTTTCAGTCACTTCAATAATGCGAGTAGCAATTGAGCTTACAAACTGACGGTCATGAGATACAAACAATAATGTACCTTCATAGTTTTCTAGCGCCAAGTTTAAAGATTCAATAGACTCCATGTCCATGTGGTTAGTCGGCTCATCTAGCAATAAAATATTTGGAAATTGCATCATCAATTTACCAAATAACATTCTGCCCTGCTCTCCACCACTAATCACTTTAACTGACTTTTTAATATCGCTGGCACTGAATAACATACGGCCTAACTGCCCACGAACAACTTGCTCGTCGTCGCCTTCACTTTTCCACTGATCCATCCAGTCGTAAAGATTTAGGTCTTCCTCAAAATCACTTGAATGGTTTTGCGCGTAGTAACCAATATTAGAGTTTTCAGACCATTTAATCATGCCTGACATCTGTTCCATTTTACCGGCTAGTGTATGCAGTAAAGTTGTTTTACCAATACCATTTTGACCAATAACCGCAATACGCTCACCTACTTCTACCATTAGGTTAACGTTTTTAAATAAAATGTTATCACCAAACCCTTGGGTAAAACCTTCTACTTCTAATGCGTTACGGAACAATTTCTTCTCTTGCTCAAAACGAATGTAAGGAGATTGGCGAGAAGACGCTTTAACTTCGTCTAACTTAATCTTATCTAGCTGCTTAGCACGTGAAGTGGCTTGCTTAGCTTTAGAAGCATTGGCGCTAAATCGGCTTACGAATGTTTTAAGTTCAGATATTTGCGCTTGTTTCTTCGCATTGTTGGCTAACATACGCTCGCGAACCTGAGTGGCCGCCGTCATATATTCGTCGTAAGTACCTGGAAATAAACGCAGCTCGCCATAATCAAGATCGGCCATGTGTGTACAAACTGAGTTTAAGAAGTGGCGATCGTGCGAAATAATAATCATGGTGCAGTTACGTTCGTTCAACACGTCTTCTAACCAACGTATGGCGTTAATATCCAAGTTGTTGGTTGGTTCGTCTAACAGCATGATATCTGGCTCAGAGAACAGCACCTGCGCTAGTAACACACGTAGCTTCCAACCAGGAGCTACTTCACTCATTAGACCGTAATGCTGCTCGATAGGCAGATCTAGACCCAAAAGAAGCTCACCCGCGCGAGCTTCAGCACTGTATCCGTCCATTTCTGCAAATTCAGTTTCTAAATCGGCAACACGCATACCATCTGCTTCTGTCATTTCTGGATTGGCATAAATAGCATCGCGCTCTGCTTTTACCTTCCAAAGCTCAGAATGTCCCATTAATACGGTATCAATAACACTGTATTCTTCGTACCCAAACTGATCCTGGTTCAACTTAGCCATGCGCTCGTTTGGATCCAGACTGACTGTTCCACCCGTTTGCTCTAGCTCGCCGCTTAGAATCTTCATAAATGTGGACTTACCACAACCATTGGCTCCAATTAGCCCGTAACGGTTGCCTTCACCAAATTTTACAGAGATGTCTTCAAAAAGGGGTTTATCCCCAAATTGCATGGTTATATTAGCGGTTGAAATCAAAGCTACTTCCTACGAAAAAATCATATTTTAAAATTGGGCGCAGGGTACCTTTTGTTGGCTATTTGTTCAATATAAACTGGCTTTTAAAGCTTAATTGGCTAAATATTTCGCTAGCTAGGCAAATTTTTACTATTAGGCACTCACAACCCTTGATTTTTGACATCAGAAGCACTATCTCTATTACTTCAATTTATAGAGTTAACCCAGTTTTAAACGGAATTGTAGAATCATGATCAAAGTTATTATTGAACGCAAAATTGCACCTGGATTAGATCTGAATTATCAGGCGGCGATAAAAGCGACTTTAAAAGATGTATTAGATGCACCAGGCTACATTTCAAGTGAATCATTAAGTGATATAAATCGCCCAAAACACAAACTGTTAATCACGAAATGGGCATCTGTGAAAGCTTGGGAAGACTGGCATAAAAGTGAACAACGCAACTCGGTTGTGTCTGCTATTTCACTGGTATTGGAAGAGCCAGAAAAAATTACTCTGTATCAAGCAAAATAAATAGCTGTTTATACCGTTCTAGTACCATTATCAACAAAATAGCCTGTTCATAGCGGGCTATTTTTCTTATCATCCCACTCTAAATTTCTTAACTAGTTTCTACCAATATAATGGCTGAAAACGGAATTAATAAAATGTCACAACTACCAGAGCCCACAATAGGCATTGCCTCTGCGCGCGCTCTAATTGATTTCTTTCAAACCTATAATATGTCGCCAAAAGATTTGGCTATTCGCTTGAACGTAAGCGAAACACTTCTAACTGAAGAAGAGCAACGCCTGCCCATTAGCTTATATGAAAAAATTTGGCAGTTAGCTGAACAAAAAAGTGAAGACCCTGCTCTTGGCTTAACTATGGCTGAACTTGATACATTTGAAGACCTAGGACTAGTAGCCCATGTTGTTTACAACAGCCCTACGCTAGGCGAAGGCCTAACGCACTATGTGCGCTTATTCAGCGTGGTTAACGAATCTATTGATCTAAAGTTTTTGCTAGAGGGTGATGACGCGGTTTTACGTTTTCAATATTTTGACCAAGCTCACTACAATGTATCTGACATGGAGCGTACTTTAGGCATTGTGGTAAAACGGACAATGCATGCAATTGGACCTTTAGCCAAATTTAGAATGGTACAATTTAAGCATTCAGCCCCAGATTACATTGATAGATACAGCCAATTTTTTCCTTGCCCGGTTAAATTTAATCAAGCGTATTGTGAATTAAGATTTGATAAAAACATGCTTAATTTAAAACCAAAACGTAGGAATCCACACACTGGCCGCGCAACATTAAATTACGCCAATCAAATTTTATCTCGCTTATTTAAACGTAAAGTGAGTGCCAAGGTTAAACGAATAATTGAAGATAATATCAGTAACAATCAATTTGATGCCGAGCAAACTGCCAAAATCCTCAATATGAGTCGGCAAACAATGTATCGGAAATTAAAAAATGATGGTGTTGGTTATAGTGATTTGGTTGACGAGGTAAAACAAAACAAAGCATTTCAATTATTATTAAATACACAAACACCGCTGACGGTCATTGCTTATGATCTAGGTTTTTCTGAATTAAGTGCATTTACAAGGGCATTTAAACGCTGGACCGGGAAGACACCGGCTGAATACAGAAAAGGCCCGCAGAGCAGTTGATAGATAAATGGATACTAGATAGTTAGTTCCTAGTATCCATTTACTTCTTAATAGCTTTAAATATTAGTATTACATGGCAGGCAATAATTAAGCCGCGGTTAATTCATTCACATAATTCACAATGTCTTTTACGGTTACTAGGCTAGAGGCAGCCGATTCATCAATCTCACAATCAAATGACTCTTCTAATGCCATCAATAATTCTACCGTGTCTAACGAGTCAGCACCTAGGTCTTCAATAAAATTTGATTCTAGCTTAACTTCGCTGATATCAACGCTTAATTGCTCGGCTACTACTTCTGCTACTTTTTTAAATACATCTGACATAATACTTTCCTTTTATATTAATGGTTATTACTAGTTGATAAAACTTAAACAGCTACTTCTAAATCCATCTCAGAGAAATTATAAATAGAAGGCGGTGTTAATGGATCAGGTTTAGCTTGATAGTTAATAAAGTCATAATCAAAACCAAATTGCTGTAAAAATTCTGTTTTAAAACTTTTAAGATCTACAAGTTTAGTAAGATTCTGTTGATTAACGGTTGCTAGAATTTGGTTAAGTTCTGCTTGAAGTGCTGAATCTATTTGAAGATTATCAATTCTGAGCTTTATATCTTTATTATTGTCATTAAATAATTTTGTCTCAAATAGTCTCAAAACTTGCTCAACTGCTATTTCATAAGTGCCTGCTTTTTTCTGTAGCTGATTTAATAGCGACATATACAGCGGCATAGCTGGGGCAATTGAACTAGACGGTGTTAGCATAGCTTGAAATAAGCCAATATGAGCACTGCCGTTAATAGGTTCTAATTTTTGATCTAATGCGATAGCGGTTTCATGCAAATGAGATCTGGCTTTACCCACTGTACCGCTGCCATAAATTTCTTTAGTATGATCTGTACCTAAAGTGCTATACGCAATTGTTTTAAAATTATCAGCAAGTACACCTGCTTTTTTTAATCGATTAACCCAATCTTGCCAGTCTTCGCCACCCATTACTTTTATGGTCGAGTCAACTTCATCCTGAGTTGCGGCGTCTATTTCTAGGTCTAATAGCTCTTCTTTAAATAGATCAAGATGAGTGCCTGCATATTTGGAATTAATAGGCTTGATAACACTATGATACTCACCTAACCCTTTAACTGCTCTTTTAGACGACGCCAAACTATAAACAAGCACATCAATTTTTTTATCTTGCTGCTGCAGTTTTTGTATTACCCAGTCCTTCGCATTTTTTTGAAAAGCATCTTGATTACTACTTATAGCCGTCCTATTGGCTCGACGTGCGAAGTACTCAAAAGCCTGATTATTATAAAAACCAGCTGAACCTATTTTATGCGCTTGGGCTGCACGATCAAAATAAACACCAATGGTGTCCATACCCGCACCAAAGGTCAAAGCAATACGACTAGCCAAACCCATACCCGAACTAGCCCCTATAACTAAAGCCGTTTTACCTTTTAGGTTAAAATCTTGTGAATCTGTCTGTGCTATAGTTTTTTCTTTTACTTTTATTATTTGCTGGTAAACATTATAAAAACAACCAACTGGATGAGAGTTGGTGCAGGCATTACTTCGAATTCTTGCTTTATACATATTATCACCCCCTGTAAAATTTAAGCTGTTTTAACTAAACGCTTTTAAGGACTATACAAGCGTTAGTCCCACCAAATCCAAAACTGTTACTCAAAGCTGTGTTTATTATTTGCTGCTTTACTTCAGTTACTATTGGTAAATCTTTTGCTAAATCATCGGCTTGATTTAAATTAGCTGAAGCTGCTATGAATTTCTCTCGCATCATAATCAAACTAAAAATCATCTCATGAACTCCAGCTGCGCCTAATGCATGACCAGACAAAGATTTAGTTGAGCCAATAAATGGAATACGTTCTGGGAAAGTTCGCGCAATTGCTTTTAACTCAACCAAGTCTCCAACTGGTGTACTGGTGCCGTGAGTATTTATATAATCAACATCTTTTAAGTTGGCGTCCTTTAGCGCTAACACCATAGCTCGTTCAGCACCTATTCCATTAGGGGCCACCATGTTATCGCCGTCAGAAGAAGCGGCATAACCCACGACTTCGCCCAAAATATTTGCGCCTCTGGCAACAGCATGATCCCAGTTTTCAAGAATCGCGATACCCGCTCCGCCACTAACAACAAAACCGTCACGGTCTATGTCATACGGGCGCGAAGCTTTTTCAGGCTGATCATTATACTTGGTAGATAACGCACCCATGCCATCAAACTGCATTGCATAAGACCAGTGAGGGTGATCAATACCACCTGTTATAACCGTAGTCTGCAAACCCATTTTAATTTGCTGATAACCAGTACCAATGCAATGAGCACTGGTGGAGCACGCTGAAGTAATAGAATAACTTGGGCCTTTAATTTTAAACGCCGTAGCCAAATTAGCCGACACAGAACTGCCCATTTGGCGTGTCACCCGATAAGGGCCGACGCGCTTAACACCTTTTTCTTCTAAAACATTAACCGCGTCAATTAAATCGTCTGATGCAAAGCCACCAGCACCAACAATAAGCGCTGTATCTTCGCTGCTTAATTGCTCTGGTAATATTTGCGCTTGAGCAATAGCATCTTCCATTGCTAGGTAAGCCCACTTAGTGGCTTCGCCCATAAAGCGACCGATTTTTTTATCAATTTTTTCTGTTCTGTCAGAGTGAATCACACCACTAATGTGTGAACGTAAACCTTTATCAATAAAACTTTGGTTAATACCAATACCGCTTTTGCCTTGTCTTAACGAAGATGCAACCGTTTCCCAGTCATTACCCAAACTAGAAACCAGACCAACACCAACAATTGCCACACGGTTCATTATTTAACACCTGTTAACGAACTATGGGGAGTATCGTCACTAGGGAAAATACCGACCTTAATATCCTTTGCCGTGTAAATCACTTCGCCGTCGGCCCTTACTTCACCATCTGCTAATGCTACAGAAAAATTACGCTTAATTAACTTGCGAATATGAACATGGAATTGTAATTTTTTAACCGTTGGTAATACTTCACCCGTTAACTTTAATTCGCCTACACCCAATGCCCGTACTTTTCCATCAACTCCTTGAAAAAACAAAAACAATCCCAGCGTTTGCCATAGACCTTCAAGCCCCAAGCAACCTGGCATAATAGGATCTCCTGGGAAGTGGCATTTAAAGAACCATAAATCTGGATTGATTTCCATTTCGGCAATGACCTCGCCCTTGCCATATTTGCCGCCCGTCATGTCAATTAACGGCACATCTTTTAATAGACGTAATTGATCGACTGGTAATTGAGCTTGCTTACTACCCACTTGTGCGATCAAAGATTCGACACTTAGATCTACCATTTTTTTTACCGCTGACATGTTGTGCGCCTATAAAATATTTAGCGACTAGGTTCCGCTAATGACAATGCAACATCGTTATTAAAATTTATTATTGAGATATAACGATGCGGTAGTAAAAGATACTACCAAATGTATGAGGGGTACTTTATAGATCTAACAGATTGGAGCTTGACCGAAAGTATCAAGCTATTGATTCAATGTGACAATCGCCGCATTGAATCAAGATTTAAAAATTTTATAAGTAGTAAATTGAATTGAAAATTAATACCTGCGTCTTAGGTGAACAGTTATCTCTTCTCTATCATGGTAAAGATGCTTACCAGCCATATCTACATCAATGCCTGCGGCAGTGAATTTAGCTTGCATCAGTTCAAAACAAGCCGTGACTTCTGCGTAACGCTTTTTCATTGGTAGTTTTAGATTAAACACAGACTCGGCGCACCAGTCATTGACCAGCCAATGGGCCATACGCTCAGCCACTTTTTGTGGACTTTCTGCCATATCACAAACCATCCAATGGACTTTTTTGCTCGGCGAGAATTTAAATCCATCAGTAGTGTGGTGTGTCACCTGCCCTGTTTCCATTAAGTCGCCTTTCATCGGTCCATTATCAACCGACTCGACCATCATGTTTCGCTTAACTAATTGCCAAGTCCAACCGCCTGGTGCAGCCCCCAAGTCTACTGCGCGCATACCAGCCGACAGCCGCTCTCCCCATTGACGCTTGGGTATAAACCAGTGCCAAGCTTCTTCTAGCTTCAAAGTTGAGCGGCTTGGAGCGTCTTTAGGAGACTTTAAATGCAAAATGCCATCGGGCCACTTACATGCATTATTGGTAAAGTGATAACCAATTAATGCCTGATGACCATCTAGCATTAAGATCATCATTCTTGGTATTTTGCTATTGCGCTTTGCCGACAATTTATTCTGCTTGCGTAACGTAGCCGCTAATGGGGCCGTTAAGCTTTTGCATAAACGACTTAATTCTTTAGCTTCGTTGGTGTCTACGTGAACAATTTCTAATTCACCACAATGGGGAATGCCCTCTAAATTGCTTAACACACCCGCCACACGATCAACAGGATCAAGCTCAACCAGCTCTCCAGTTATAAACCATTGGCGAGCAAAAATAATGCTTCTAAAGTTTACGTGTTCTATTACTTGCTTTAGCTGATGGTCTTCAGCCACATAACTTACCCAGCCTTGATCAGCTTTTGTTTTACAGTAGCCAAAGCAGCCTGCGTCGTTAGCTACATCTTGAATTTCTGCAGCGGTC
>JAWUVO010000051.1:0-25628 GCA_034112325.1 Bermanella sp.
AAAAAATGAAAGTCAAATAGGGTTTTCTGAATCAGTTGCTAAATCAATGGGAGAGTCTATTCAGGCTGCTCTTATACAGCAGGGTGTGAGAATTTCTACAGACGGTAAGTCGGCTACTCGCTTAGAAGTGCAATTGCATGAACTCAGCTATACCACCCCAGACGAAAGCTGGGTTAGCAGTATAGAAATGAAGGCTGAGGTCTTGTTGGTGGTGAGTCGCTCTGAAGCAGTATTGAAGAAACGTTTTAATGCGAATAAAAAGCAAGATGTTATTGCTGCACCAGGTAAGGAATTTAATCAAAAATTTATGAATACATTAATTTCTGAACTAATAAATAAAGCGTTAAATGATAAAGAGATTGCTAGTTTCTTGAAGTAATATTGAAATATGGGTTTTAAATTTGTTATTTGATTATGTGTTAGGAGTTTTTTAAGTTGGACTTACCAGTTTGGTTAAATAATCCTATATGGGATTATGTTGCTGTATCCTATTTTTTACTAATCTGGATTGGTTACAATACATTTTCAAAGCGAATGGCGACAAAAACCCATTGTCTAGCATCTATACTACATGTTCACCGTGTTTGGTGGATGCAAAGAATGTTAAAGCGAGAAAACCGAGTTGCAGACGCCGCTTTGCTGGCAAATTTAGAACGTAACGTTAACTTTTTTGCATCCACTACTATGCTGGTTATAGCGGCTATTTTGACCGCCTTAACATCTAATTATAATTTCACCATGTTTGATTCTGGGGCAATGGGGAATGAGAATTCTCAATTAAAACTATTTATGCTATTGGCCATTATGGCATATGCTTTTTTTAGTTTTACTTGGTCATTAAGACAGTTTGGATTTGCCAGTGTATTAATAGGCGCTGCGCCAGATATTTCTCAGTTAGATATTACCGCTAAGCAGCGTAAAGAATATGCATACTCTACTGCTCAAGTGATGGATCAAGCTAGTCATGCGTTTAATTATGGATTAAGAGCGTATTATTATTTGCTGGCTTCTATTACTTGGTTTATTCATCCGTTAGCCTTTATGTTAGCTACCACATGGGTTGTAGTGATTTTATACCGGCGTGAATTCAGGTCTAAGCCTGTTGAGGTAATGGTAATGGATATAGATATATTAAAAGCGAAAGAGAATAATAAGGTAAGCTAGAGAATAATGTCGTGTAAATAGGAATAAAGCGGATCTTAATAGGTTCGCTTTTTTTATGTGTGACAATTTGAGTGTTAGTTACAAACATCCAGCCAGTTAAGCTACTACGCATCTGCGTAACTAGGCTAGGTATTTGTTTCTACTCATAAAGTACTTCTAGTAAACATAACCTAACGGTTATGCCACTTCAGAAACTTCTTCGTGAGTTCGCTTGCTACGGTATTGAGCAGGGCTCATGCCTACGTACTTTATAAAAATACGATCTAGTGTGCGGCGACCTGAAAATCCTATTTTCATAGCGATTTGCTCAATGCTTTGTTTGTTATCAAATAACAGTGACTTGGCCTCTTCAATGCGCGATTGCGTCAAGATAGATTTTAAGGAAGTACCTTCTTGTTGAAGGTGGCGATTCAAGGTGCGAGAGCTAATGTGAAATAGTTCGGCAACTTGCTTTTGAGTGGCACTGAATTCAATTCTATTCTGAACAAGAGCTTGGCGAATTCTATCGCTAAGCAATGCACGATTATTGATCTTCTCTGCCAGATTTTTCACTTCTGTTTTTATCATATTCATAATGTGTGGGTTTGACTTGTGAAGTTGTTTGTCGAGCCAGAAAGCAGGGAATACTACTGCTACTTCTTGGCAGTTAAACCGGACTGGAGTGTGCAACCATCTTTCATAAGACCTTTCATAGCTTGGAGCTTGGAAGGGCAGTAAAAGTTGATTAATTTTGAATTCACGTCCGCAAATTTGTCGTAACCAGTGACAGGTAATCGATAAAATGAAGTCAATACGTACTCGTTCATCTTCGTTTACTTGATGGCTAAATGGAAACGTAATTTTGACGCTCCCATCCCCTTTGCGACTGAAAATTGGCGGTGCTTCATCACTGAACAGAATGTAATAACGGTTAAGATAAACCAATGCTTCACTGAGATTGGAACAACATAAAAGCAAGTGCTGCAATAAATTGTATGAACGTGCTTCTAGGCTAGCTCCTGCACTTAATCCTATATCGCTTTTTCTTGTATAAGCTTTAAACCCATTGAACAGGGCGTCTACCTTATGCATGGCAAGGCGATTATCAGGGTCGTTTAACAAACTCACATCAATTTGTGCGTTGTTAATACTTTCCACCGTATCAAACCCAAGGGCTTTAACATGGCTGATAACGGGATTAACAAGTGATACAGATAAGCAATCGGATGTCACCGTAATTATCCTTTTTTTATTTTTATTTTGGAAACTCTGTCCACCTAAGAAAATGCACTTAATGTGCCATTATTGCTTAATTGCTAAAAATGGCAGGTATGACCTAGGTTTTTTTAACTAGAGTAGGTTAGAAGCAAAAATCTTAAATAGGTATTTGTTACTGGCCGTAACCTTATAGGTAACATTGGTGGGTATAAACAGCCATTTTTCATCTCTAAATTTAAAAATGGGCTTCTAGTGAAACCGTAACACCTTCTAAAGCAGCCTTTGGAAACTCGACAGCATTTAATGTGGTGATTGAATATTCTGTTCTAATAGCTAGCCAAGAAAATGGCATTGCAATTAATCCATAGCCATACCAAAAGTCTACAGCCTGAGTCTTTGACTCTTCGGTGTCTATGCGACAAGTAGATAGGGTTCCGCAAGGATTCTGATTTACTGCTAAGGCCTCTGTGGTTAGGTCACCCGCTGCATTTTCTGGGTCGCGTACCCCATAAAACTCAAAGTTCTGTGAGTCAGATTGCCAAAGTAAAAAGCTCGCTCGCGCATAAACTTTTAGCCAAGAGTTAACCGACTTTTTCAATTTAAGGCCCATCCCAATCCCCATAGTCTCTAACGAGCTAATTCCTGTGTATTGTATTCCTCCATCAGAAGAAGATACTGAGCCAAAACCAGGATTGGTGAAAGACCCTAGATCATTTGGCTCTGCATCGTCAGGAGGTATGTAGGTGGGGTCGTCGTAAGAGGACTTTCCAAAATCAACAAGGTTAAATTCTAAATCAAATACTTTGCTTGCATGGCTGCCAAAATCTAGACGCATGCCATCTTCTTGTTGGTCGAATGATTTAGAGCTGTTAAAAGATGTGCCGCCACCTATAAACCCGGCAAAGCTTGGAGCAGATAGAATTAATAAGGCAAAAAATTGCATGTAGTGTCGCGTTTGCATGTGTGTCTCTATTTTTATTATTTTGTTTATTTTAACTAGCTATGATGGATGTGTCATTGAATTGCGCTGTATTAAGCGGGTCATTTGCGGGACGTTCGTATCGTTTAGGGTAGGTATGAGGCCTTAAATTTACTCAGTTATGATTCCGATTAAATATGACTGTAGTTTTCAAGTATTTGGGAAAACCCTGCCTGAGTTAAATAGTCCTTTAGACCATTACTTATGAAACCAGATGAATAAAAAAATTGTTTGCTAGATCTGTTCGTTATTTGCTTACCTAGTAAGTGTAAAACTCTTGTGGCGATAGCTTTACCAGAATCTATCCAGTTAATAGTAGGCGCTAATAATTCTAATTCGGTTCTTAACAGTGGGAAGTGGGTGCAGCCTAATACAACATGCTTACAGTCGTTATTAATGAATGGTTGAATAATATGTTTAATGGCTTGTGTTTTTATCTCAGCGCCAGCCAATTTTTCTTCAGCAAAAAAAACTAATTGAGTACTACTAATACGAACAACAGAGTGTCCTTTAGCGTGCTCATTAATTAAATTGTCTATATAAGGGCGGCCAATAGTAGCCGGTGTTGCCAATAAACCTATGGCATTAGAACCTGCTAGCTCGGCAGCTGTTTTAATAGCCGGGACGACACCTATAATGGGTGTATTAATTTTAGCCCTTAAAGTTTGTAAAGAGAGAGTGCTAGCTGTATTGCATGCAACTACAATAATATCTGGCAAGATTTTTTCGTTTAGTTTAATTAATTGATAGCTGATATGCGAGTTAAGCCAGTCATCTTTTTTCTCTCCATACGGCGCTGCAGCGTGGTCTGCAAAGTAATGATAGTCAGCTTGTGGTAAAACAGCTTTAACTTCATTAAAAATACTAATTCCGCCAACTCCTGAATCAAATAATAATATACGTTGCAAGCTTAGTTCTTTTCCATATTAAAAGGGAACGAGACAAGTTTTTTAGCATCGCTTAAAACTTTATCGCTGTTCTGCGTCTCTAGTTTGGCGCGAGCTTTATCAAGCTTAAACTGTTCTTTTTTAGTTAATGCTTGATAGGCCTCTCTGATAGGCATTTCAGCTGTGGCATCATAGTGTGCGTAGACATGCTGGAACTCAATACGCATTTTTGGTGAATCGTCTACTTTATTAATTAAGTATTCTAATCTCATGCAACCTTCAGTAATTTCACATTGCTGTTGGAACATCGAGTTAGCAATAAATTGAATGTCTTTTATTAGCTCGTTACGATTCTGTACCCAGGCATCTTGATTATTTTTTTGTTGTAGCTGTTTTTGCTTATTTAAAAGCCTTACTTTGTATAAAAAATAGCCTGCAATTATTGCCAGTATCAAGATTGAGATCAGAGCTGATATTATTAAAATATTCATATATATAGTCACCGCAAATTAAATTATAAAAAATGAGTTGTAGCGTTTTAGTTAACTGATAAATGAGCGCAATAAATACTCTGTAATACCTCAATGACTTCTTTAGCTTTACTGCCTTGAAGTGAGTAGTAAATTGTTTGTGCATCGCGGCGGGTCTGAACCAGCTTTTCTCTTCTTAGCCAAGCTAGGTGCTGACTTAAAGCTGATTGGCTTAATAAAACCCTGTGGTTGAGCTCAGATACATTTAGCTCACCTTGGACCAAGGAGCAAAGAATCATTAATCGACTTTCGTTGGCTAATGCTTTTAATAGCTTTGCTGCATCTTGGGCATGCACTTTCATTTCCTGTGCAATGTTAATATCTGTCACCAGTTAGCCTCTAATTTCATCAATATGCCAATTTACCATAATTTTATGCTCCAATCTAAATTAGTAAGTTCTAATGGTGAATAAAAATCATTACTTAAATACTGCTTTTTCTGTCTTTTAATCTAAATAGTGCTTTGTTTGTGCCATAAGCAGGGCCGTTCTTGTGCATTTTAATTATATTCTGCTACTTTTAAGGCTATATCTAATAATAAAATAAGGACAGGTTATGGCCTTTTCAAATCGTTGGGTGTTAGCAGACGGCACTCTAAATAATCAGCCGATCACCATACGATATCGAAATGAGGTGCAATCACAGCTCAATTCTGGTGAATATGGGCAGTGTATTCAGATATCTTGGGAGGCTGAAGACGTTGATACTGAGACAGGCTATCCTTCTGCAGCTGAACTGGAAAAAATTGATGCCTTTAATATCAAGCTGATGGAGGCTATTGAGCCAGAAGAACACGGCATAGTGGTTATGGTGTTAATGGCGCAGGGCGTTAATCAATGGATTATTTACGTCAGAAGTAATGAAGAAATTCAGATGGACTTAAACACTATTCCAACAGATAAAGGGCTTTATCCAATTGAGGTAGTATCAGAAGAAGATACTAGTTGGAGCAATTTTACTGAACTGCGTGATGCTATTAAGACCCATTGAGCTATTTAATTATTAGAATAGTTAATTGATAACAAAAAAACGGGCTTACAGCCCGTTTTTTAATGCCCATTTTTTCATACCCATTAGGACATTCACTAAATTGTTTATTTTTTCTTTTTCTTTTTCTTTTTTTCGGCCTTTTCTAGCTCTTTAAGTTCTCTTAGCGCAGCTGTTTCAGCTAACAAAGCCTCTTCTTTTATCATATGCTCAGGTGTTTCATAGCTTATATGGCCAAATTTTAAGCTTCTAAGCTCGTGGATGAGTATTTCGGACGCCTTATATTCATCTACATGCCCACCCGACTTAATACAGCCGCGTTTGCGACCAATTGCATCTATGACTTCATGGCCTTTTTCCGGTAGCTCATCTAGTTTAAAGCGTTCCTTTAGTTGTTCTGGGTACATTTCAAGCAGCATTTCGGCCGCAAAGTCTGCAACTTCATAATAATCCAAAGCGGTGTCTCTTACCGCGCCACTAGCGGCCAGCCTAAAGCCACTTGCAATGTTGTGGATCTTTGGCCATAAAAACCCAGGTGTATCAGACAGCACGATGCCATCGTCAATACGAATATGTTGCTGATTTCTAGTTAATGCTGGTAGGTTGCCTGCTTTGGCGATGGTTCGTCCCGCCAGGGTGTTGATCATGGTTGATTTTCCCACATTAGGAATACCCATAATCATGGTACGAATATTTTGTTTTTTATCGCGACGATTAGGCAGCATGTCGTGGCAGTATTGGGTGATTAATTTTACCTGCTTTTTGTCTATACCGGAGATCGCGATCGCTTTAGTGTTTTCTAAGCCATTAAAATATTTCAACCACTGCTCAGTGATACTAGGGTCGGCAATGTCCATTTTGTTTAATAATTTTAAACAAGGCTTGCCGTTAAGTAGGCCTGGAATCAGGGGGTTTTCGCTAGAGTAGGGAAGGCGAGCATCCAGTACTTCGATCACTAGATCTACTTGGGGCATTGCTTCTGCAATTTGTTTACGAGCTTTGTGCATGTGGCCCGGAAACCATTGAATCGCCATAAATATCCTAGATAGGTAAAATTGGCATTTTAACTGGTTGCAGGATCCAGTGAAAGCAATAGAAACCGGTAGTTGATAAAACAGCATAAAAAAAGGGCTAATGAACTAACATTAACCCCTTTTGAGCATTTCAATAGGTTTACCCAAATATGCTTCTTTCTTTTTCTGATTCCTCAGCTGTTATTTCATCTTCAGATTCAGTGACTAATTCGTCATTTGATTCATCTGTAGTGCCCACGAGTAAATCTTCATCAGTATCGTCATCTAGCTCAACTGTGTGAGCTTGTTCAGTCATCTCTGGCTGCGGCTCATTTGATTGATTGTTCAAAACGGCCTTAGCTGCTTGTGCCTGTTGCATCGCTTTTTCTTTTTCAGCTTTGCGTTCTTCTTTGATGCAGTTTTTGTCTTGTTGAACCCAGTTAATTCCAGAAACTTCAAGTCCATCGATACTTTGCTCTTCGGCAATCTCGGCCGCTATGCCTTTGGCCAGTTCGTCTGCATCTTTAGCCAGTATTTTACGTTCAATAGGCTCTAAAGCACTGAACATGTCCAATAACGCTTGGCTAACGGCTTCTCGCACTAACACGCTTTTATCTTTGCTGAAGCGCTTTGATATAGTACTGATGAGTGCCATATCGGCACTACTGACTGTGATTTCAAGAGGTGTGAATGTCGCTTCTTCCGCTTTACGGGCGATTTCTTCTTGATAAAATTGCTCTATTAATGTTTGTGCTTTACTCATCTTGAACCTCTCTTTTAGCGATGTGTATTTATACTTGTGGTGATGACCGGTGTCAACAATATCTGTATATACATACATGGAAATAAATTATAGTTCAAGGTATAGTTTGCCAACTTTATCGACAAATTTTAGGTTTAATCCAACTAGCCTAATGGTAGAAAGTACCTTATATAGAAAGCTCAGAATTAGAGAATAGAATGATAAAAGATACTATAGAGAATAAATTGAATTCGTCGTTTTCAGTCGATCTGCTAACGGTAGAGAATGAAAGTAATAAGCATAATGTGCCGCCAGGTTCAGAAACACATTTTAAGGTTGTTTTAGTTAGTCCAGATTTCAAAGGCATTAACAAGGTTAAGCAGCATCAGCAAGTGTATAAAGTATTGGCAGATGAGTTAGCCGGTGAGGTGCACGCTCTTGCATTGCATACCTATGATGCCGACGCTTGGGCCATGACTAAAAAGGCTCCCATATCGCCTGATTGTTTGGGTGGCGAGAAATAACTAGTTTAACTGAGACCCAGGCCTTGTTGGTTAAAAATAGGTTATTGCCATGTGCGAGTGTAAATGTATACTTTCATTGCTCGAAAATAATAAAAATACATAAAAATAAAAATAAAAAATAATAAGGAATCTCACATGAAATGGTTGAATACTATTACGGCAACTGCATTGTTATGCATAAGCCTACCCACTCTAGCTGAAATTGGTCCATGGGAGCTAGAAGTACACGATGAAGATAATGATGTTCAAGTGTTTACTCGAACAGTTGAAAACTCACCATTAAAAGAATTTAAAGGCGTGACCAATATTAAGGGCAATGTATCTTCACTTGTCGCTTTGTTACAAGATACTGAAGCCAGCACTAGCTGGATGCATAACGTAATTAAATTTGAGGTTATGGATTCGCCTTCAGATACTGAAAACGTAATTTACACTGTTAATAAAACCCCTTGGCCTGTTACCGATCGTGATGTTTATATTCGTTCAGTAATGAGCGCTAATAAACTAGGCGTGGTGACTTCTTCTATAATGGGTGTTTCAGACTATGCTGAAAAAAATGACGATTATATTCGTATGCCTGAATTAGTAGGTGCTTGGGTATTTACTCCAATGGCAGAAGGAATGGTAGAAGTTGTTTATCAGGTTCACGCTAATCCGGGTGGCTCTTTACCCGATTGGATGGTAAATGCGATTGTAGTTGAAACACCTTTAGAAACGCTTTTGAATCTTAGAGATGTAATAACCAATGAAAAGTATCAAAATAGATCTTTTGCGTTTATAGAAAAAGCATTGGGTATTGATGAAAAAATGGCCCAAGAGCAAACCTTAATAACACCATAAAATATTAATTTTATAGTCGCTTATAAAAAATGGAACGTAAGTTCCATTTTTTTCGTCTGGTAAATAGAAATTTTATCAACTTAGTAAATCTTGATTACCCCCAAAAGCTGTTTTGTTAGTAGTAACCGTATACTCTTTCACAAACGCATGCAGGTAGGCGGGCCCACCAGATTTTGGTCCAGTCCCCGATAGTCCATGACCTCCAAACGGTTGAGCTCCAACTTTAGCGCCAATCATGTTTCTGTTTATATAAATATTTCCGATAGTTGCATTGTCGGTAATGTATTCGATCCAGCTTTCATTCCTGCTATGTATTCCAAGAGTTAAGCCAAATCCAGATTTATTAATTTGCTCTAATGTTTTATTAATATCGTCATGCTGGAAAGGAATAACATGAAGTATTGGACCAAAGTGTTCTTGAGTCAGTTCAGTTAAATTATTTATTTCATAAGCGCAAGGCTCTATATACTGATCACTTGGCATACCATTTTGAATATCACATTTTGCGATAAATGTTGCATTTTTATTCAACCAGTCAATATGATCAATTAGCTTTAATTTAGCAGGTTGATCAATTACAGGGCCAAAATCAGTGTCTCTTAAGAATGGTGATTCAATATTTAAAGTACTTAGACGTCCTTTTAACGCACTATAAAAAACATCTTTAATATCTTCTTGAATATACAGAACTCGTAATGCACTACATCTTTGCCCACAGCTATCAAACGCAGATGTAATAACGTCTTTAACTAATTGGTCTATTTGAACAGTGCTATCTGCCAGCATGAAATTTTGGCCACCAGTTTCAGCTAATATTGGAATAAAGCGTTGATCGTATTCTATTAACCATTTCTGTATTTGTTTGGCTGTAATATTTGAACCAGTAAAGACCACCATATCAATAACGTTTTCTTTGATCAGTGTTTCACAAATCTCAGCGCCGACTCCGGGTAAAAAATATAACTGCTGATGACTTATTCCTGCTTCATAGAGGATTTCTATTGCGCGCTGAGCGACAATACAAGTTTGCTGAGCTGGTTTTGCTAATACTCTATTTCCACATGAAAGGGCGGCTGCTATTTGACCCACAAATATAGACAGAGGAAAGTTCCAAGGGCTTATGCACAGTACATTTCCCCTTGGTCTATATTTTAGCAAGTTTTCTTCACCAGTAATCGTATCTAAAATTGCTGGATCAGAAAAATTTTTCTGTGCTTGGCGTGAGTAGTAACGACAATAATCTATGGTTTCTCTAATTTCATTAAACGCATTATTAAGAGTCTTGCCTGATTCCTTCATGCATAAATAAACAAGTTCATATTTATTTTTCTCAAAAATGTCAGCTGCTCGTTCAACTATCATCGTTATGTCTTCAAGATCATCAAATTTAAATTTAGTTGTCTTGAGTTGTTCTATGCAGAATTCTAAGGTGGTTTGATCGCTGTGAAATACTTCGCCTATAGACTCGCCATCAACGGGGCTGAAAGCCTCACGGCAATTACTATTGTGGAATTCTTGACCATTTACAATTGGCAAGGCTTGGTAATGCTCTTCATGGAAGGGCAGTATTTTATCCATTGCTGAATAGTAAAAATTATCGTGTTGAAGTTCTATTCCAAGACTATTTGGATAATCAACAAAAATATCCTTTGGTAATGGGATATTTGGATTAGATATTGATGATTGAACAAGGTAGTCGGCAGGGTGCTCAGTTAAAGAGTGCATAGGCACCAGTGGGTCTTGTACTTGAAAAACAAACGAACTATTTGCACCATTCTCTATTAACCTTCTAACCAAATAAGGTAAAAGCTCTGCGTGTACACCAATTGGGGCATAAATTCGGCAAGGTATATTATGCGAGAGGCAGACCTGATCGAATAGTGATTCGCCCATGCCATGAAGACGTTGGAACTCAAATTGTATAGGTGAGTTTAGGCTTAAAATATAATTCACAGTCCAAGCATTATGAGTTGCGAATCTAGGTCTTAGCCATTTTTGATTTTCATTTAGTAAAAAATGACTGCATGCCATGTAGTTTAAATCGGTACTGGCCTTTTGTGTGAATACTGGATATTCCTCTAAGCCTATCTCTTGAGCCCACTTTATTTCACTGTCCCAATAAGCACCTTTAACTAAACGTACTGGGATATTTTTTTTCAATTTATCTCCAAGAGCATGCAACCAATGGAGAGTGCTCATGGCGCGCTTACCATATGCCTGAACAGCCAGTCCAAAATGACCCCAGTTATTTAGGTCTTGATGACTGAGAACAGATTCAAAAACTTGGAGTAATATATCAAGTCTATATTGTTCCTCAGCATCTACTGTAATAGGCACATTTAATTGCCTCGCTTTTTTCGCAATAACTAATAGCCTATTAACCAACTCGGGTAAAACTTTATGTTGCTGGCTGGGCTCATAGCGGGGGTGCAGGGCTGACAACTTAATGGAGATGTTATCCTTTAATAGTTGTTTTCGGCTATTGCCGGTAGCGACGGTTTCGATTGCCTCTATATACCCTGTCATATAGGTTTGTGCGTCATCTTCTGTTAGCGCTTCTTCGCCTAACATATCAAATGAACAGCACTGCTGCTTAGTCTCTAAATGTTTTGCGTTTTCTATTGCTTCGTCAGGATTTTGCGCAAATATAAATTGTTCACTCATCATACGGATAGATCGAGTGACTGCCTCACGAGTAATATTCATGGTGAGTTTATTAACTAAACCTTCAACGGCTTCACTTGGGTGAGATTTCTTTTTGTTAAGCATTTTACCGCTAATAGCCAATCCCCAGCTGGCAGCATTTACCCAAAAAGATTCACTTTTATTAACATGATGTTGCCAGCCTCGCTTACTAAGTTTGTCTATGAGAAGGTCGTTTGCGGTTGCAGTATCTGGAATACGAATGAGCGATTCTGCAAGGCACATTAAAGTGATACCTTCATCTGTACTTAAATCATATTCTTGCAGCAATTGGTGCAGGATAGAGTGGTTGTTATGCTCTCGCATTCCATTGATAAGAACGCTAACCTGAGCAGCAAAACTGGCTTCCATTGTATCTGGGAACTGGTCAATAAGGTCCTGTACATAATCTTGCTCATCGCATAAATAAAGGGTATTTATACTGGCTCTTAAACTAGGTGCTTTTTCAGCATAGAGAGATGATGGGTCAATGGTGAAGTCCAACATGTAACAAATATCCTTAAGTCGGTAGTCCCGATGATATAAGTGTAGTAGCAGGCTAAAATTTGCCAAACTTAATGCAGGTAGAATAAGCAAAATTTATCATTTAATGTACTAAAAAATTTAAAATATGAAAGCAGGGTATTATGTAGGTTGTTTTTTAATCAATTTTCTCGCGTAATTTAATAAGTTTAGACTGAACCTTAGATGCTCTTGTGAGCTTGTTAAAAAAATCAGGGTTCTCAGGACTTAGTAACCTAGCTTCTTGCCATAATTCGATAGCATTTGCTATTTCCCCGATTCGATAAAAGGTATCTGCCTGCTTATCTAGAAGCTCAGCTCTTTTCAAGCGCATTTTAGTGGCTCGCTTAAGAGTGTTTGATAGGTTTTTACCCTCGAATGGTGTATTTGACAGTATCTTCTGTAATACAAATATATCGTCGAAATCTTCGTTAGAAATAGCATTGTTAAGCTGTTTAGTCAGCAGTGCTTGTTTCGATTTAATAGACATATTATTTTTTGTACGCAAACCTATTCCCGACTCAATAGATAAACTTTTATTACTAAGTTTAGGATTGATCTTAATAGCTTCATTGTATGTTTTTTGGGCATTAAAGTAATCCTGCTGATCTAGCGCCTGTAGTGACAATACATATAGTTTCTCAGCGAGATGTAATTTTTTATTTTGTAATTTAGTCTCATCATAAGACCAATTAATATCCATATTATTTCTACGGCGTTCAAATTCAGCAGTTTGTTGTTGCGCATTAAGAAATTTTATTTTGGCAAGCGCAAGTTGTGTTTTCAGTTTCCTATGTTCTTCTCTTTCACCTTTATCTATGAGGTTTTTTAAGCTGGTAAATTTTTGTAGCGGAGGGTGAGTTTCTATCAGCCTATTTAATTCATGTTTAGCAATAGCCCATTGTTTTTTATTAATACGGGCTTGTATAGCATCAAGTTTTTTATTGGCGTGTTTGATCGCTTTATCACGAACCAATATATATTGTTTATCGTTACCATCGTTTTTCAACTGCTTTAAAGCCTGATTAAACTCACCCTGTTCGATTAATGCATCTATTGATTGATACCAATAATTAGTTGATATAGTGCTGCATGCCGATATAACTAAAAAAAAGGCAGTAATTAAAAATCTATGAAAGACTTTAAACATAGTTTCTTATGGCCTTCATTTCGGTTTCTTGCTGTTCTAATAAGCGATTAAATTTAGGCGCCAGACCCTCAACCCAATAGCCATTTATATAATCTGACTTGCCTTTGATAGTCATGGATATTTTGTCGCCTGTTTGAATTGAATTTTTTGTTGATGGGTGGTTGAAAACAGCCTCGCTGATTAATAGCGTACCTGGTTTAGAATGCTCACAAAATCTAGAGGCTAGGTTAACGGTATCGCCACTAATGGTGGACTGCATACGTTCAGCTGATCCAATTGTGCCAGCTAATAAGTTGCCACAATGCAAACCTAACCTAAATTCAATTGGAGGCAGATTTTGTTTTAAGCGTTTTGTGTTCAACAGATCAGATAGGCGAATAAATATTTCTGCAGCACATATAGCGTTAATACAATGTTTATGATCTTCTTTATGTATACCAAATGTCAGCATAGCTCCGTCACCAATATAATTATCTACCGTGCCTCTATACATTTTAGCCGCATGATGTAATAAAAAATAATAATCATTTAAGATATTTGCAATATGCAATGGTGATTCAGTGTCACTAAGTTGAGTAAAGCCTACAATATCCACAAATAGTACCGAACCATTTACAGATCTAAGCGGTTTAATTGGGCTGTTAAGGTTAGATAAAATATCCTCAGCTATATCTTTTGAAATATAGCTACTAAATTTTTCTTCAATAGATTCTTTATCTCTTAATCCTTGTAACATCTTAGTGAAGCTGTTAATTAAATCACCAACTTCATCATTTTTTGCTATGGGAAGAGTAGGGTTGAGTTCGCCTTTAGAGACAGAAATTGCAATTTTTTGTAATCGATCTAAAGGAGCGGTCAGTGACCTGGCCATTAGTATAGAAAATAACAAAGCGATAAACCCAAAAACAGCTGCTAGTAACCCCACAGTATTTCGGGCTTTTATTAATGACCGACTAATGTTCGAATTATCTAGGGTTAATGTAACCGATCCAGCTTTTACATCTTGAAATAAAATAGGTGTTTGATAAGAGTTTAGCTCAGCGCCATTAACAGGTGATTGAGCTTCAGCCAACAGCTTGCCTTTTTCATTGAAAATAGAAATGTGTTGAATATTTTCGCTGCTCAACACTAAATTTTCTAGCATGATGCTTATAGCAAGCTGATCATCGGCCATAACCATTTCTGCTAAGCTGCTGGCTACCTGCTGAGTAATAGTTTGTGCAAATGTATCTGTCTGCTTAAGCAAAAGTGTCGATAGGTTGATGCTAAGATACAGCCATAGGGTTCCGGTAATCATAAGCACTAAAAGCGCCATGGCAGACATGATCTTCCACGAAAGTGGTATACGTATCGATGTAAGTAGGGGACGAACAGGTCTCATTCTAATGTTTCTTAAGCCAAGTTAAATGCAGTGGGCTAATGTACTTTAATTAAAATTAACTAGTGTGATCTAACTCTAATAAACCATATTTAAGTCTATTAATTCATTCTTTATGAATTGAATGCAATTAATCCCAATCGTCACCATAGTCATGTAATAATTCACTGTCAGCGGTTATTTTTTTAAGCGCGACTACCGTGTAATCATCATAGTAGGCTACATTTGGGTTTTTGTGATGATTTATAAATTTTAATTCATTTGTGACTTTAAATTTCTCTGTTCCATCGTTCATCCAGAGTACATGCAATCCATCGTTTAGTACTGACTTGCCCTCAAGCGTTCCAATCACAGTACCTTTTTTAATAGCTACTTTTGCAAACAGTCCTTTACCATGGACTGCGCTATCTTTTACAAAAACTAAATCTAATAAAGTGTGTTTATTGCTCATTATTAACGCTATCTCCTAGCTGGTAAGCTCCGGGAGTTATTCCTGTCCATTTTTTAAAGGCTCGGTGGAATGTGCTGGGTTCAGAAAACCCCAGCTTCTCTGAAACATCCTGAATACTTAAGTCACCTCGACCTAAGTAATACAGCGCGGTATCTCGTCGCATTTGATCTTTTAACTCTTGATATGTTAACCCTTCCTCTTTTAATCGTCTTCTTAGGGTTTGTGCACTGGTATGAAGTGCATCTGCAACAAATTCAAAGTTAGGTAATTCCTGCGACAAGTTATTACCAATAATACTGCGAATTTGTGATACTAAGCTGTTTCCTTCATCAGGTCGAGCGAGGAAATTTGCAGGGCTTTCTTTTAAAAAATTTCGTAACGATGTTTCATTTTGAACTACTTTTTCATTTAAAAACTTAACCGGAAACTTTAATGAAGTAGTTTCAGATTTAAAGTTAATGTCGCAATAAAAAATTTGTCGATATTCTGCTTGATTTTCGGGCGCAGGGAATCTGAAATTAGCCTCTAATAAATTAACTCTTCGACCAATTAACCAGCTACCAAATCGATGCCATAAGACCATTAAAGACTCTACTAAAAAATTATCTGGGTCATTTAACTCTCTATCGTCTAGTGTAATGGTCGCTACTTCTCCATCTATCGTTAGGGTGAACTTTGGAATGTGTAAAAATAGGCCATAAAAACGATACGCTCTATTGAATGCTTTTTCTAAATTCGGGCAATGTATAACGGCATGGCACATCATTGCAAACGAACCTAATGGGCTGGGAGCTTTACCAAGGCCCATATATTCATCATTCATTTCCAGCCAAATATTTTTTACTAAGTCTGAGTATTGAGTGTTGGTTACTCGTGACATTGGTTCACGAAGAATATCTTCAATTATATTTGATTTTTTTAATAGGCGGCGAATATCTAGTCCATGCTCCCGAGGCCCGCGCAATACTGCGTTGACGTGGTGATATGAAATTGTGAATTCATGTATAGCCATAGAGATCAGTCTACCTAAATTTTATTTTAATTGTATGTGGTTGTGACCATTAGCGCCAAGCATACACAATCCAGTTATCGTGTGCATTATTTTACAGTTTTTATGGAAGTTATGGCTCTAGACACAAGCATTATCCTATGATTTAGTACCTTTCTAATACAAAAGAATAACAATAAATAGAGAGATATTATGCTTACTCCCCTAGAAGCGTTCTTAGCTGCGGTTAAAGCAAAGTCAGGTGATATATATTTAAGGCAGCCATTAAACGGCGTCTATCATAATTATACTTGGGCCGAAGTTTCGCAAAAAGCACTTAACATGAGCTACCAGTTACATAAAATGGGCATCTCGCCAGGGGATAAGGTCGCAATTTGGTCAAAAAATTGTGCAGAATGGATTATTTCAGATTTAGCCATAATGATGGTGGGTGGGGTATCTGTACCGCTTTACCCTGGGCAGTCGGAGGCCACTGTTCACTATGTACTAAAGCACAGTGAAGCTAAGGTTATGTTCGTAGGTAAACACGATAATGATAAAGATGTCATTGCTAGCATCCCCGCAGGATTTCCAGTTATTGGGTTCTCTTATTTTTCAGGTAAAACTGATTTCGACTGGAGTCAGTTGGCGGCTATTGAGGCCCCTGCTGATTATGAAATGGTGATTGCTGAATTAGATTCACTTATGACAATTGTCTACACTTCGGGCACCACAGGTATGCCAAAAGGTGCAATGCATAATTATCGGTCATTCGCCTTTTCATCTAATAATGGTGTTGAGCAGATTAATACTGGACCTAGTGACCGCGCATTATCATTTTTACCGTTAGCCCATGTAGCCGAGCGTATTATTATTGAAGGACAGAGCTTTTATGCTTGGTTTACTATTTCATTTGCCGAATCGCTAGATACATTTGCAGATAACCTTAGCAGTGTTAAGCCTACTTTGTTTTTTGCTGTGCCACGTTTATGGGCCAAGTTCCAAGAGGGAATACTTAATAAAGTTGGCGGTCAAAAGAAACTAGACCGTCTTTTATCCATTCCTTTAATCGGTCGGTTAGTAGCGCGAAAAATTCGTGTGGGTTTAGGCTTAAACGAAGCACACTTATGCGCCAGTGGGGCATCGCCGATACCACGATCATTGATTGATTGGTTTGATCGAATTGGTCTAGAGATTGTCGAGGGTTACGGCATGACCGAAAATATGTGTTATGGCACCTTTAATAAAACAGGGGCCCGCAAGATTGGCTCAGTTGGAAGACCATTTGCTCAGAATGAAGTCAAAATTAGTGAGAAAGGTGAGATATTATTCAAGAGCCAAGCGTTAATGATAGGATATTATAAAGAACCTGAAAAAACAGCTGAGGCGCTGATTGATGGTTATTATCATACCGGTGATAAAGGCCGCATCGACGAAGATGGCTATGTCCATATTACAGGGCGAGTGAAAGAAATTTTTAAAACATCTAAAGGTAAATATATCGCCCCAGCGCCTATAGAAGGCTTGTTAACGTCACACGTATTTATTGATCAGGCATGTGTAATGGGCAATGGGCGTTCACAACCATTAGCCGTTATAGAGCTTTCTGACACTGCCCGATTGAGCGATGAGGTGACTATACAGACAGAGCTAGAAAAGCATATTAATACAATTAATGAAAAGCTTGAACATCATGAGCGTTTAGATTGTCTGCTTATTACGCAGACTATTTGGACGGTGGACTCGGGATTGATTACACCTACCTTGAAAATCCGTAGAGAATCGGTTGAGGCTCGTTATTATTCGTTAGGCGAAAACGCTAAGCAGTTAATTGTGTGGGGTCCAAAAGAAGATGCGGTAAAGAGCTTTGAAGCCGCTTAGGCTTCAATACTAAAACTGTAAACATAGCCGGATTTATCCGGCTTTTTTATACTTGCGATTCATGCATATTATGGTTGGCATGCTTTATTTTGTTCGCTCTTGACGAAGCGAGTAATACAAGTCTGACAGATACAAGTGGGGTTTTGGCCCAATATTTTTGCTTTTTTTATTAGAGCAGATGGAATTTCGGTATTAAAACACCAGCAGTCATTATCAAGACCTTCGGCATTACACCGATTCTGTTGGCTGCATAAGGGGCATATCGACTTATCCATATTGGTACTGACCTATAAGATTTAACATTAAGGATAACGTGTTTGATTGTTATAGCCTATTATCTGTCATTTAATGTTATTGCTCAAAAATTTAATTATGACAGAATAAAATTCATTATTAAGGGTCTATTTATGAGTGTTCGTCAGTTTTACAAGTTTGAAGAGGTAGAAGGCTTAAAAGTAGGTCGTATTAATCAGGGCATTAATACCAATTTTATTGTTTATCGTATCGGCGATACAGTCATAGATTCTGGCCCTAGTAATCAGTGGCGACATGTTAAAAAATTTTTAAGCCAAGCTAAGGTTTCTCAATTATTGCTCACCCATCATCATGAAGACCACAGTGGCAACGCACATAAGATTGGTAAGTTATTTAACATTAAACCAAAAGCTCCTATGTTAGCGCAGGAAAAATTGAGAAACGGTTATAAAACACCCTTGTTACAAAAATTTGTTTGGGGGTCTTTAGTACCGGTTGAAACAACACATTTGAAAACCGAAGAGTTTTTATCAGATGGCAGTAAAATTATACCGGTTCACACACCAGGTCATGCCAAAGATCTAACTTGTTTTTTTATACCCAGTAAAAAATATTTTTTTAGTGGAGACTTATATATAGCTCCCAAATTAAAAATGCTTAGGTCGGATGAACACCTCGGGCTACTATTGAAGAGCATTAATGAGGTATTAACTTTAGACTTTGAAACTTTGTTTTGCCCCCATGGTGGGATAATTGAAAACGGTAAAGAAGCGCTCACCAAAAAGAGAGATTACATATTAAATTTAATTGAGCAAACTAATCTGCTTGTGGCTAAGGGTTTCGATGTTAGTGCCATAATAATTAAGTTATTAGGGCCTGAAGATATAGTATCTAAAGTAACTCAAGGTAATTTCTGTAAAGAAAACCTAATAAGGCAATGTATTGCTTTAGATACTTCTAAAATTTAAGGTTTTCTAAATTTAAGTGTCATACGATCACTCTCACCAATGTTAAGATATTTTTGTTTTTCTGAGTCGCCTAGTCTTAACGAAGGTGGCAGAGTCCAAACCCCTTTAGGATGATTTTTACTGTCTAGGGGGTTTGCATTAACCTCTGAAGCCGCTATAAAATCAAACCCTGCATTCTTAGCTAGACGTTTAACGTACGACTCAGTTACATAGCCAGTATCGATCATCCGTTCAAGATTAAAGTCTTCTGGTGCTCTGTGTTCAACAACGCCTAATATTCCATTTGGCTTTAATGCTACAAAAAATGCCTCAAATGCAGCTTGCTCAGAGCCATTCCTCATCCAGTTATGAACATTTCGAAATGTGAGTACTCTGTCAGCCGAATTGGCGGGGGCAATACTAATATGTTTAGGAGGTTCAAAGTCGGTTGTTATCACTTTGTCATACAAATTTGGTGATTGTATTAATGTATTATCAAATTTCTCCCTCATTTTTTGAAAGAAGCCAATCTTCGACGTGCTATTAAAATGAGCCGCGTAATACAGGCCTTCACTTTTAAGGTAGGGTGCCAGTATCTCTGTATACCATCCACCGCCTGGCCATATTTCTACGACGGTTAATTGCGGCTTTATTTCAAAGAATGATAATGTTTTATTTGGATGACGGTATTGGTCTCTCATAGCTGAGCTTTCGGATCGCTGAATCATTGACGTATCAGTAAACGGTTTAAGTTGAAGCTCTTCAGAGAGTGCAGAGGAACTTATCGCACTGCTAACTACTATCGCCGCTCCAAACCATAGCGTTAGCGATTTTACTCTGGGTAGTGTTAACATAAATCATCTCAACTAATAATTTTAATGAAGATCTTTAACTTACATTAAGTGTAAATAATGTCTACTTATAGTACATAAATAGGGGCACTGGTTATGGCGTTCATCTTTCTAACTCGACCCAAGCAGCAGGTAGTATCTGACTCATTAAAGATTGGTGATTCCGCTCCAGCATTGGCCAATATTGAACTCTTATTAAATACCACCTTGATTGTATTTTTAAGACATGTAGGTTGCCCCTTTGCTGAAAACACGGTTAAGCAAGTACGCAATTGGTCAGCGATACACCCAGATACCAAAATAATTCTAGTTAGTCATGGAGATGAAATATCTACGATGAATTGGTTACAATCGATTGGTGGGCAAGGCTCTGCAACATTAATAATTGATGAAAGTCGAGCAGCGTATGGAAACTGGGGGCTTGGTTATAGTGGGTTAATGCACTTTATAGGGCCGGCATCGTTGTTTAATGTGGTTAGATTGATATTTAAGGGAGTTATAAATAGATCTGCCTCGGGAACCCGCTTCCAGAAGTCTGGGATCTTTCTAGTAAGACATAAAGTGATCACTTGGTGCCATGTGAATACATCTGCCGAGCAGCTTAAACTGCCCTGACTTGTACATTTTTCGTCCTGCGTCTTGGCTCTATAATTTCCCAGCAATGTTTACTTGTGTTTTGACTTTATATTGAATTAAAGACCCATTGTAGTACCCTATATTTTTTATATTTAAGAGTGAATAAGATGCCTAAGGCCAGCGACATTAAAAAAGGTATGGCGGTTGAGTTTAATGATAAGGTTTTTATCGTTAAAGATATTGAGCGTTCAGTTCCTCAGGGCCGTGCAGGCGGCAGTATTTACCGTATGCGTATGTACGAAGTAGTAACAGGCAGCAAGATCGATGAGTCGTTTAAAGATTCAGATATGCTCAATTTAGCAGACTTAAACCGTCGCTCTGTTACTTTTTCTTATGCCGACGGCGAAGAATACGTATTCATGGACACAGAAGACTACAGCTCTTATAGCCTGAATAAAGACTCTATTGAAGATCAGTTACTGTTTATAAGTGAGGATACTCAGGGTCTTTTAATTGTCATAGTAGATGATGCTCCAGTAGCATTAGAGCTTCCGACAAGTGTTGAGCTTGAGATTATAGAAACAGATCCAGCCTTAAAAGGTGGGTCGGCTACCGCTAGAACTAAGCCTGCTATATTGACTACCGGTTTGACTGTGCAGGTACCAGAACACATCTCTACTGGCGAAAAAATAAAAGTGAATGTAGAAGAGCGTAAGTTTATGGGTCGCGCAGACTCTAAATAACAAGCTACATGCACACTTAATTAAGAGCGAGAAAGATATTTTCGCTCTTTTTTTTGCCAATTTTTAATAAGTTAAGCTCCGTTAATTTATCTAAATTCATCGCCTCTCTAGTATGTTAATATTGTAGGCTGTTCAAAGTGTCAGTAGCTAAATATGCCCGTAACTCATTTTATTACTCATCAAATAACAAAAGCAGGTCCACAAGATGGTACGCAATTGCTGTTAAGCGATACGCTGCCAACCGTCGATGACTATACCCATAAAGTAATGTCGCAATTACGCAGTATCTTTATTAGCCGAGCGGGTAAACGCTACGGTCGATTCAATCCAGATGCACCGCAAATTAAAGCGCTGACTCTTGATTGGCTAAATGATAAACAGTCGTTTATATCGTTTACTCAAACCTTAGCTAAATACTTTGCTAGTCATTTAGATAACAGCCCATTAGAAATGAATGGCTATATAGCGGTAATAGTAGAAGAAATTGCAGATGGTGAGCGTTTATATATTTATCATTTACGTGAAAAAACCAATGTCGCGTTTAATAATAAAATGGAATTAACCGAAACAAAGTTTATTGATTTTTCAAATACTGGTTTTGCGTTATGCATTAACACAGGTGTATTAAAAGCTGACGAGCAAGAAAAATATCTTAGTTATAGCTATGGACGTGGTGAGAAAGCTTTACAAAATTCATTCAGTGAATTTATTGGGTTTACCGATACCATTAATGTTGAGCAAGAAACTCAAGAATTTTTACAAATTGTAAATGAATACACAAAAAGCTTAAGTGATGCAGACGCCAATGAAACTCGTGCCAAGGTTGTTGAGTATTGTATGGAGCAAGATAAGTATGGTGCTCCAGTAGAATTTAAAGCTATATCTCAAGAAATAGATGAGCGAGATCCGGAAAAATTCGAAAAATTCATAGTGGAAAAGCGTGAACAAGCAAGGTCTACAAATATAGCTGAAGAGGGGGCTGAACAAGGGGCTGAGAATTACAGCACGGTTTCAGCTGAAGTTAGAAACGAATTTATACCAGATAGAAAGAGTCTAAAAAACTATGTGCGCTTTAGTGGTAAAAATAAAGACGTAACACTAAGTTTTTCAGCAGCGGCTTTGGGTGGAGATATACAGTTTAATGCCGGTAACAATACTTTGGTAATTGCTAATTTACCGGCTCGTTTGTTAAAACAATTACAGCAAGATAAAGATTTTTCTGACAGTCAATAAATCCAGCGGTTTATAATGGCTATAAATAATAGCCGTTATATTTAAGCGGACTAAATCATCGCTAACAGTGGCCCTGCAATCGCAATTAAGCAGGCGACTAATATTAGCTTTAAAATTGAAAGTTTAACAAATCTAAGTAATAAAAATCCTACTGAGACTATTGCCATATCGGTAGGAGCCATAACACTGGTTACATAAATAGGCGTATACAGAGTGGCGGCTAACAAGCCAACTACGCTGGCGTTAACGCCATTAATAACACCTGATACATTGGGTCTTTTAGATAATTCACTCCAGTTTTTCTGGAACGCTAATATTAATAAAAATCCAGGTAGGAAGATGCCGGCTGTTGCGATTAAGCCGCCTAAAATAGCATTCTCATGACTCAATGCCCCTAGGTAGCTTGCAAAAGCAAACATTGGTCCTGGTATGGCTTGAGCTGCAGCATAGCCCGTTATAAATTCAGATTGACCGACGCTTTGAGCAAAGCTTTCTTGTAGCAAAGGCAGTACTACGTGGCCGCCGCCAAATACCAAGCTACCCGCCACAAAGGTCTGAGAAAACAATTCTCCGAATGGCAAAATATTAAAAATACACACCACAAACAAAGCGATAAATATCAGCGTACTCAAATTCGGTTTTAATGATGTTTTTATTACAGGTTGTTTATTTGAGTCATCAAAGTCTGTGGATCTAAGTTTCCAAAGACCAAACATTCCGGCACCAGCTAGGCAGGCAACCTGAATAAACGGTAAGGGCGATAACCAAATAATACAGGCTGTTAAAACGGCAATAATTTTGGTTGTATTGGTACTGCAAAAGCTTTTAGACATGGTTAAAACCGCATCTAGAACAACAATAACGGCCAATAACTTAAATATATGAATAAAACTGTCTAAATAAGCATTACCGCTTAAGTGAATTAATCCACTAGCCAGTGCCACCATCGCTATGAAGGAAGGAAGAGTAAAGCCAATAAATGCCAGTATTCCACCTAATAACCCCATTCGTTTTAGTCCAATAGCAAAACCCACTTGGCTAGAGCCAGGTCCTGGTAAAAATTGACTAAGTGCTATTAGTTGGCTGTATTCGCTTTCAGTTAACCACTTTTTTTGTTCCACAAAAACCGTTCTAAAATAGCCTAAATGGGCGGCAGGACCACCAAAGCTGGTAAATCCTAGAGCAAGGAATTGCAAAAACAGTAAAATCGCTTTCGACATAATGAGTTATCTAGTTATTTGAGTTATGTCGATTTTATATGGGTTAAATATAATTTAATAGGTTTTAAGATTATTCTTTAATTGCCAGTAGAAGGGTGTTTTTGGCTAGATCTTCAAGGCTTAGATCACCATCTGGGCGATACCAAGTTGAGCTCCAGCCAATTGCTCCAGCAATTAAGCGACGTAAAATAAATGGATCCTGTTGTATTAGCCCCAAGTCAGCCGATTCTTTAATTGTGGTTAACCATAGAGCTTCGTATTGATTACGTAAATTTAATATTAAAGGCTGTTTGTCCTTACTAAGACTGCGCCATTCGTAAACTAAAACACTCATTGCTTCGCCCGTATCGGTGTGAACACTATTAATCTCACACTGGATTAGCGCCAGCAAACGACTCTT
The DNA here is from genome assembly GCA_034112325.1 of Bermanella sp. Classification (GTDB taxonomy): domain Bacteria; phylum Pseudomonadota; class Gammaproteobacteria; order Pseudomonadales; family Oceanobacteraceae; genus Bermanella. The sequence goes on from JAWUVO010000051.1 coordinate 24,141, forward strand.
AGCATCAGGGGCTTTAGATAAAGCATCATCCATGCGCGCCATATTTATGATAATGGTCTCTTCCATTACGCTCAGCAGGATGTCCTCTTTGCTTTTAAAGTGATGAAACAAGCTACCAGATTGAATACCCACAGCCGCCCCCAATTCGCGAACGGTGGTTCGTTCATAGCCACGAGTTTTAAATAGATGAGCCGCAGCACGCATAAGTTTGCCTTTAGCGCTCCGTGGATCGGTAATGTACTGATTGTCGACTAATTGCTTTAGTACCGGATCCGTCACAAGGGTCTCGCTCATTAAAATCAAAGATTGATATATTTAGCCATTATTTCTTAAAGATTTGGTATTGTAAACCAAGCGCTTGCTTGGTATTGTTTTATACATCGTCATAAAACAATATATAAAGCTGTTTTAGTTGTTTTTAACCGCAGGCATTTGCGGGTTTAAATGTGAATTGTTAAGGGTTATTCAGATATGAGATATAACAGCGTTTTCAAACAAGGACTGTTTACCGACCAAGTACATATTGTTACTGGTGGTGGCAGCGGTATTGGTCGTTGCTGTGCGCACGAGTTAGCCAGTTTAGGGGCGCTAGTAATATTAATTGGTCGCAAAGAAGAGAAACTTATAAAGGTACAAGCCGAAATTATAGAAGATGGCGGCAAGGCTGAATATTTTATATGTGATATACGCGAAGAAGAGTCGGTCAAAGCGGTGGTTAAAACTATCAAGGCAAATCACGGTGCAATTTCCGGCTTGTTAAATAATGCAGGCGGTCAATATCCCGCCCCGTTAGCCGCTATTAATCAAAAAGGGTTTGAAACGGTGGTGCGCACTAATCTTGTAGGTGGTTTTCTGTTTGCTCGTGAAGTGTATACCCAATCTATGATTAGAACGGGTGGCAGTATCGTTAATATTATTGCGGACATGTGGGGTGGTATGCCTGGTATGGGGCACTCTGGTGCTGCACGTGCGGGAATGGAAAATATTACTAAAACAGCCGCATTCGAATGGGGGCAGTCAGGTGTTCGGGTAAATGCTATTGCACCAGGGTGGATTATTTCTAGCGGCATGGACACTTATGACGGTATGGCCAAAGCTATGATCCCTAAACTAAAAGAAGCGGTGCCTTTATCTCGTATGGGCACCGAGTCTGAAGTAAGCAGTGCGGTTGCATACTTGTTAAGTGACGGCAGTAAGTTTGTCAGTGGTGCCACGTTAAGAATTGACGGGGCTGCATCACAAGGGACTCGGATTTGGCCATTACCAAAAGCTAAAAATAATGAAGCCTACAACGGTTTTCATCGTGCGGTAATGCCAGATGTACTGGTTGAAGCTGATAAAGACCAATAAAAATAAAAAAGACATCAATAACAAAGCTGAACATAAAGCGATAATAAAATAAGGGGGCCCAACTATGACAATGATCGATAGCCAAATAGATATTTATGGCGAAGAATTTAAAATAAATAGTGCCGCTATACAGGTTTG
>JAWUVO010000052.1:0-22859 GCA_034112325.1 Bermanella sp.
TTAAATGGCGATAACCGTATTAATATCCATTTAATGATCATGATAGCGGGCTTTGTCTGGGTCTCACAAATTGGCCATGCGCTCACAACAAGGCATTCCTACCGCGGTAGTCGCTCTTATAATAGCTATTCAAATAAAGGCAGTCAGCAGGCCGCGAGTATTGGTATAACATTAATTATACTTCGCTTTATTGTTGCTTTTTGTGTAGTTTAAATTGGTGCTTCGGAAAGTCGTAAAAGAGAGTTTTTAGCCTATGCTTCAGCCTTACAATTCACTCGAAACCCCGACTCTATGGCCAGTGCATTAAACGTAATTCGTACCTATTCTCATAAAGGGTATTTGAAAAATTCAAAGGCTGAAGAATTAAGCCACATGTGTATCAGTCCATCAAAAAAATCTTTCTGGTTCTCATCGCACCCGCCATTAGAAGACCGCATCAATGTAATCGATCGCACCTTTATTAAACGTTTCGATGCCCGAGAACGAAAAGTTGAACGAGAAGAAAAAAGAAGTACTGAAAAAACTGAAAAACAGCAAGTCACTCGTAATATGTACAGTGCAGATATTGCAAAAATGCAGCTTACAGGAACGCAGCATTTACATGATGTAATAGGTACCATTTCAGCGGCTAATTTAGAATACGCTATGAGCTTGCATGAACAGTTTCCTGCTGAATATAAAAGAGCATTGCAAGGTTTAGAGCAAGCTAAGACCATGCTGCTGTATCTGTTATTAAGTGACACACAAACTTTAAGAGACGAGCAATTAACATGGTTGCAGCAACAGTTACCTAAGTCTCAAGACTACTTGCATTCATTAACAATGTTATCGCAAGGTATTCAGCAGCGGTTGGCCTTACCATTGGTTGAGTTGTTAATTCCGTTATTAAAAACCTTAGAGCAGGATGCAAAAAAAACCTTATTAGAGCAGGCATTAATTTTAGCTAAGTGGGATGGACAGTTGTCATTGTTTGAAATTTGTCTTTACAGTCTATTAAAGAAAAACTTGCAGCCTGAGTTAACAAGTAACTCTTCATATTCAATTAAAAAATTAGATGCAGTAGCTTACGAAATTAACTTAGTAGTTAGCTGTTTTGTCTATACCGCTGTTGGCTCCGATACAGAAAAAGCTAATTTGCACAGCAGTATTATGAATATTTTTAGTCTAAAGGCACAGCCATTAATTGCTAAAGAAAATATACAGCCTAATAAGTTATACGTAACGTTAAAAAAACTGAATGGTCTATCACCAATGCTAAAACGTTCACTTATGGATGTATGCGGCGACATCGTTTTTCGCGATAATATTGTACAAAGCAGCGAGTACCAAAGTTTAAAACTCATGAGCTTATTATTATCCTGTCCCATGCCGGCTATGCCACCGGCTAAATAGAAAAAGGATAGCCTTTGAATAACCTGGGAATTTATGGCTTGTTAGCTTGTAGTTTGATTGTGGGAACGTCGCTCGCTTCTCAAGCAGGTCTAAATGCGCAGTTACGAGTAGCGTTAAGCTCTCCTATTCAAGCCGCGTTTATTTCTTTTTTAGTGGGTACCATCATTCTTGGTGTGGTGGGCCTGGTTTGGTAGTGCGCTAGGGGCTTTTAACATTGCCATGTCTATTTTCTTGGCTCCCAAACTAGGTGCTGTAGTATTTGCAGTATCTATTATATGTGGTCAAATTATTGCGTCTCTAGTGCTAGATCAAAATAGCTGGCTAGGATTCCAAGGATCGAACTGACTGTTAATCGATTACTAGGCACATCTATGATTGTATTAGGTGTTCTATTGGTGGCTAAAAAATAATTCAAAATAATGTGATAGGAATATATATGACTCCTTTTCCTCATGAGTACAAAGCAAAAGTAGCCGGTACTCCCGACAGCCCTCTTGAAACTACATGCCATAATTTTCCTAAAATCAGTGTGTCCCCGCCTGTAGAATTTGGTAGCACAGGCTTAGAATGGTCGCCTGAAGAATTGTTTATGGCGTCTATCGCCAATTGCTTAGTGTTATCGTTTCGAGCTATCTCAAATATGTCAAAGTTTGAATGGGTTTCTATAGAATGTGAAAGTCGTGGAGAATTAGATAAGGTGGATCGTCATATTCAATTTACCAAGGTGTTCACAAAAGCGGTTTTGGTAGTAGGCTTAGATACGGATATGAAAAAAGCAGAGGTCTTATTAAATAAGGCCGAGCGTGCGTGTTTTATTACTAATTCATTAAATAGTGAGTCGTTTTTTGAATGTGAAATACTGGTAGTAGACTCCCTCTAATCAATATAAGAAGTCAAAGCCAGTAACCCACCGATTAGTAATAACAAATAATAACCCCCCCATTCAAAAATTATTTCCATCGAACTATTGGTGTCAATAGTTACCAAGCTACAGTTCCTTGGTTCTATTTAACAAGAATCCTCAAACAATAAACTTTGGATCAATAGCCGCTGCATAATAGCAGCGGTGCTATCTAATGATGGATTACTTATCTTGACTATATTTTTTAATACCCGCAATCCATGTACTTAAAACATTAGGTTCTTTTAAATGTTCAATGCTGCCAAGAGGGTTATGCTGCAAAATAACAAAGTCTGCAAACTTCCCATCTTCTAATGATCCTCGTGAATTCTCTTCAAATACTTGCCATGCGGCATCAACGGTCATAGCTTTTAATGCACCATATGGCTGAATCCCTTGTTCAATTCCCAAGATCTCACCAGAAGAGGTTTCACGTGTCACCGCGTTCCATGCATTTAACCAAGGGGTCATTGGTACCACTGGTGAATCGCTGTGAGTCGTAAAGCGAATACCTATTTTTTCTGCGCTGGCCATTGGGCTAATACGATTGGCTCGGTCAGCCCCTAAAAATATATCGCGGTGGCGATCGCCCCAGTAATACACGTGGGCATTAAAAAAGGTGGGGGTAATGCTCAAGGCTTTGAACTTTAATAACTGGTCTTCGCGCACGGTTTGCGCGTGCACAACAATAAAGCGTGCATCTGGATTGGGGTATTTCTGTTGTGCGTTTTCAACCGCTTCAATAATGTCATCAATAGATGCATCTCCATTGCCATGAATGGCAATCTGCATCCCGGCTTTATGATATTTTTCAACCATCTCAATTAAGCTGGCTTTTGCTTGTGGGGTATAGCCCACGTAGTCATCTTTACGATCATGAGCTGGCACATGATAAGGGTGTGTTAGATAACCCGTATAGCCTTGAATGGAACCGTCAGCCACCAACTTTACAGCGCCTAACTTATACATGTCGTCGTTAAATGCTTTGGTACTTTTTTCGCCGCTAAGGATAGCATCGGCGGTGCCCTGTGCAGGCCAAATAACTTGGCGAATGTTATATAGATCAAGGCGCGCGCTCATGGTGACCAAATCGAATATATTTTTTTGCAGTAAGCCATTTTGTGCCGTGGTGACCCCTTGCTGTAAATAACGCTTGGTTGCGAAATCAATCACTGCTAAAGCATCCAGTGTCGAAAATTTTAATGCGGTTTGCTTGGCACTTTGGTGGGCGTTTTCTAGTAATAGCCCTGTTAGCTCGCCGTTTTCATCTTTTTGATACTCTCCCCCTTCAGGGTTGGGAGTATTCTTATCTATACCTAACATTTTAAGCGCGAACGAATTGACTACTGCCATATGCGCACTAATGTGAAATACAAAAATTGGGTGCTCGGTGGATATGGCGTCTAGCTCTTGAATACTAATGTGGCGTTGCTCGGCGATGGTCGTATCATCGAATCCAAAACCCCTTACCCAGTCTCCCTTTGAAGTATTTTGTGTTTGTTCTTGAAGTGCCGCAATTACTTGCTGCATAGTTAAAATCTGGCCGATTGGCGGGCTATTTAAATCGGCGGCTACGGCATGAAGGCCTTCACCAGGAAAGTGTCCATGAGCATCAATAATGCCTGGAACAATGGTTTTGCCTTTTAAATCCGTTGCAGGTTGGCCCTTTGGAAGAGCTGCCAAAATATCTTCTGTGCTGCCCACTTTATGAATAAGCCTACCTTTTAGTAACAAGGCTTCAGCAACGTCTTGCTGAGCATTCATAGTAATCACCGTACCATTATAAAACGCGCGGTAATCTGTGGCTTCAGGTTTACTCAGATAATAAACAAAGGGCAGCCCAACGATCAAAATAATCATAATAACTAAAAGAGAAAGCAGCAATTTTTTCATAGGAAACCAGTCGAGTTAGATTTTTATTATTAGAACAATAATCTAACAAGTCTATTTGCGCGGGTCTCTGGTCAAATCGGACAAGATGAATGTCAAATTGTGCTTAGGCCCAAATTGACTGAATTATTTATCACCCGTCGGTAGAAGCCGGTATTCACTGGCTATTTTAAAGAATATTGGTAACTAAATGCTTTCAATTCAGCGTATACCCCCTAGGATATATGGAATACAGCCACTAATTTGATGAAACTACACTTAGTTGATAAGTAAAACCCATCAGCAATCTAGAATTTTAAGGGAATCCAATGGCTACGCCACAAAACTGTACACCTCAAGAACTGCGAGCATTAATCCGCAGTGGCCAACACCAAGGGCATACCTCTGGATGGTGCAATGGCTTTGTGCAATGCAATGTGGCCATACTGCCAAAAGCTTGGGCGGATGAGTTTTTACAGTTTTGCCAATTAAACCCTAAGCCCTGTCCGGTGATTGCCATGTCTTCAGCGCCCGGTGACATTAACCTGCCCAGTATTGGTCCTGATTTTGATATCCGATCAGACGTCCCTAAGTATCGCATTTGGCGTCATGGCGAATTAGTAGATGAAGTCAGTGATATAAGCGATGTATGGCAAGACGATCTGGTGACGTTTTTATTAGGCTGTTCTTTCAGTTTTGAAGAAGCATTAATGGCAGACGGTCTAGAAGTACGCAACATCAGCGAAGGGGTTAACGTACCCATGTACAATACTAATATACCTTGTCACCCCGCTGGTCGCTTTCATGGAAATACCGTGGTAAGCATGCGACCGTTTAAACCGGCTGATGCCATTCGCATGATTCAAATATGCTCGCGCTTTCCATCCGTACATGGTGCGCCTATTCATTTTGGTGATCCAGCGGCCATCGGAATAAACGACATTAATACCACCGATTATGGTGATGCGGTGACCATAAAGGAAGGCGAAGTACCTGTCTTCACCGCTTGCGGAGTAACACCACAAGCTGCCATAGCGGCTGCCAAGCCAGAATTTTGTATAACGCATTCACCAGGTTGCATGGTGGTATCCGATATTCCAAATTCCAAGTTAGCGATTTTTTAAGGAGTTTTGCCATGGCGTTATTATTAAATTGTGATTTAGGTGAAAGCTTTGGCTCATGGACCATGGGTTTAGACCAAGCGGTGTTTCCCTATATCAATCAAGCGAACATTGCTTGCGGGTTTCATGCAGGTGACCCGCTCATTATGATGAATACCTTGGCGTTGGCCAAATCTCACGGCGTAACCGTGGGTGCACATCCAGCTTACCCAGACCTTGTAGGCTTTGGGCGTCGTAGCATGAACTGCAGCGAAGTAGAAATAATGGCCCTTGTTTTGTATCAAGTCAGCGCGCTAGATGGTCTTGCCAGCAGCCAAGGGATCACTATGGAGTACGTTAAACCCCATGGCGCATTATATAACGACATGATGGCAAAGCCTGCCGTACGTATGGCCATCATGAAGGCAATTGCCCAATTTCATCGCCCCGTTAAATTGATGCTGCAAGCTACACAAGATTATTCACAGCATGAAGCGGAAGCGAAAGAGTTAGGTATTGAACTATTATTCGAGGCATTTGCCGATCGCTGTTATGCCGACGATGGCAAATTATTATCACGTGCGTTACCTGGTGCTGTGCACAGTAAAGAAAAAATGCTTGAGCAAGTTAAGCAACTTAAAGAGCACGGTACGATAACTTCAGTTAATGGCAAGCAGCTAAATATTAAAGCCGATTCTTTGTGTGTGCATGGTGACAATTTAGCTGGCGTGAATGCCATTGCTGAAATTAAACAGCTGATCGAAAAATGAAAATACAGGTTGCCAGTGAAAATTCATTAATCGTGTATTTTGCCGACTCAGTTAGTCAGCAAGTGAGTGAAGATATTTTTCATGTTAGTACATTTTTAAAAGCTTATGTTGGCTATGAACTTATAGACTTAGTGCCAAGCTATGCATCGATACTGGTGGTATTTAATCCACTAATTACCGACCACCTGCATATTCGTAAACTGATTCGTGCCGCTTATCAGTCCGATAAAGTAACCCTTAGTCAGCAAACTAAAGCCCAAATATTACCTGTTTATTATAGTGAAGAGTCTGGTCCTGACTTAGCTCAGTTAGCTAATAATGCAGGCCTATCTATTCAGCAAGTAATCGATATACATCAAGCAGTAGAGTACCGCGTTTACGCCATCGGCTTTGCCCCAGGTTTTGCTTACTTAGGTGAAGTAGACCCTAGAATTGCTGCTTCACGTTTGGCAACGCCAAGAAAAAAAGTGCCTAAGGGAGCGGTTGCAATAGCCGATAGACAGACTGCGGTTTATCCAGCTGAGAGTCCAGGTGGTTGGAATTTAATTGGTTTATGCCCAATAGATATGTTTAACCCAGATGCAAAAGAAATTATGCCAGTAAGTGTTGGAGACAAAGTAACGTTCTCAGCGATCAGCAAACAACAATTTTTAGAGTTAGGCGGCCAGCTACCTAATTGCCAATTTGAGCAGATTAAACCTATAAAAGAGGAGGCTGTTTAATGAAAACATACTTTGAAATATTGTCTCCTGGTATTTTATCTCTAATACAGGATGCGGGACGTTTTGGACAGCATGCTATTGGCTTAACTAATGGCGGGCCTATGGATCCATTAGCATTTAAATGGGCGAATAGATTATTAGAAAATAGTGTAAATTCAACGGTCATAGAGACAACCGTTGGTGGCTTAAAAGTAAAAAGTCATGTGGACACAGTGGTTGCTATAACCGGTGCCAAAGTTAAGGTTACCATTAATGGTAATAAACACTCGCAGTGGCAAACGCTCACCGTTAAAAAAGGTGATGTAATTGAATTAGGCTATGCAACTCAAGGCTGTCGAATTTATTTAGCAGTAGCTGGTGGCTTTCAAATAGACAAACAATTTACCAGTACTAGTACAGTGATGCGTGAAAAAGTTGGTGGTTTAAATGGCAGTGCATTAAAGCTTGGCGATAACATTAATGTTATTTCTAAAAAGAAAAATACTCGTTTTGTAAAATTACCAGAAGCTGAAATTCCGTGTTATTTATCAGACATTACGCTCAGAGTTATTCCAAGTTATCAGCAGCATGAGTTTTCACGGCACGATCAGCGAATATTTTTTCAAAATGAATATACCGTTAGCGAGCTATGCGACCGCATGGGTTACCGTTTAAGCGGGGCTAGGATTAACTGTAATATCGATGGAATATTAAGTGAAGGGATTGCCCTTGGAGCTATTCAAGTACCTAAAGATGGCCAGCCAATTATTTTAATGAATGATCGACAAACCATAGGTGGTTATCCAAAGATAGGCTCAGTACTGTCATTAGATTTAGCCAAATTAGCTCAGCTTACACAAGGTGCTAAAGTGCATTTTGAAGCGATTACGATTGACTGCGCACATAACGAATTACTGTTGGCACAACAGAGATTTAACAATTCTAAATTAGAATATATTACAGATTTAAAATCATCGGTTTTACAGGATTTACCGCAATGAGTATCAATACTCCTACATCAAAAAGTCTTGAAGCTCTTAGTGTTGAAATAGAAAATATTTTAGTCGAACGCAATTTACGCGGTATGAAAACAGTACAAGGAGCATTAACCCCAGGTTATGTATTACGAGCGGCAGAGTTAATATTATCTATCAAGGGCCGAGTATTAATAGGCACAGGTTTTCCGGTTATCGATACATTTGAAACCGACGGGCCAGTGGGGGCCATAGCATTATACCAATCGTTAGAAGCGCTTGGTGCAGAGCCTATTATCGTATGTGGTCCACCACTCAGTGATCAATTAAAAAAAGATTATCGTGTGTATAGTTTAAAAGTAGGCCCACATGAGGGTCGTAACGAAGAAGCGATTAATGCTTTGAGTGAGTTAAACCCTCAGTTAATTATTTCTATCGAGCGTCCAGGAATGGCAGCAGACGGCAACTACTACAACATGCGTGGTGAAGATATTAGTGCTCGGGCAGCTTGTTTCGATACTTTTTTGCAGCATGCTAAATGCCCTACAATTGCTATTGGTGACGGAGGCAATGAAATTGGTATGGGTAATATTCAAGCAGCATTAAAAGATCTAGACATTCAAGCGGCTGCAACTGAATGTAGCGAGCTAGTCATTGCTGATGTTTCTAATTGGGCTGCGCTTGGTCTGATCGCTATGATCGACTTCTTAGCTAAAAGCGACTTGTTAGCAACGTTAGATTCAATGACTATTTTAAAATATTTATCAAAGCGAGGCAGTGTTGATGGCGTTACCCGAGATAATACACTTACAGAAGATGGTTTACCTGCCCAGCATGGCATCGATCTGACCGCGCGATTACGAACACTAATAAAGCAACAGAAAATTTGAAACTTAAAATTTAAAACTTAAAGAGAATAGTTATGAGCATTGTATTTTTAACCGACAGTTTTATGCCCATGGAAGAAGCAAAAATTTCACCAATGGATCGTGGCTTTCTTTTTGGCGACGGTATCTACGAGGTAATTCCATCTTATGATGGTGAGCTAGTAGGATTTGGTCCACATATTGACCGAATGAATCAAGGTTTAGAATTAATTGGAATCGACTTTCATTGGGACCAAGCTAAATGGCGTGAGATATGCGAAGCCCTAATTGAAAAAAATGGTGGTGGTAATCTTGGTATTTATTTACACGTAAGTCGTGGTACTGACAGCAAGCGTTTTCATGCTTATCCAAGTAATGTGCCTGCCACTGTATATGCTTATGCATTTGAGATTCCTGCGGCCAATGTACCAGACAAGTCAAAAGCTAAAGGTTATAAGGTCGCTACAACAGAAGACTTGCGTTGGCAGCGTTGTAATATTAAATCAACATCTTTGCTAGGAAATGTTATGCATTTTCAACATGGTCATAGTCAAGGCTACAACGAAACAATTTTGTTTAATGAAAAAAATGAAATGACTGAAGGCTCGGCTTGTAATGCTTACATAGTTAAAGATGGCGTAGTAATTACACCGCCATTAGACAACCAAATTTTGCCGGGAATTACTCGCTTAATGTTACTAGATATTTTAGCTAAGCATACCGATATAAAAGTAGAAGAGCGTATAGTGACAATGGACGAAGTGTTTACCGCTGACGAAGTTTGGTTAACTAGTTCAAGCAAAGAGATTGCCCCAGTGATTCAAATTGACGGCAAGCCAGTAGCTAATGGTGAGGTAGGAGATACTTGGTTAAAAGCACAAACGGCTTACACTGCACATAAAGCCGACTACTAGGCTATTTAATGATACTTTTCTAAGCAAAAAAAAGGCCCTTTGAATTAACAATTCAAAGGGCCTTTTTTATATTTTATATGTTATTTGTATGGATTTATATCATCTGGATTTTGCTGCGTTTTAAAGCGTTTATGCAACCAAAGATATTGTGCCGGATATCGACGAATAGTTTTTTCTAACCATAGGTTATATGCGGCTGCATCTTGCTCTTCGTTGTTCGTTTCTGGTAACGCTGGATAAAACTCTAAAATGTATTCTTGAGTATCTTGCTTGCGATGATAGCTGTAAGGCACAATACGTGCATTACCACTTTTACTTAAAAATGTTAAGCCAGATATAGTAGATGCTTGGCGACCAAATAACGGAGCGAATACGCCATGTTTACGACCATAGTCTTGGTCGGGTGCATACCAAAGTGCTTCGCCACGTTTTAAACAATTAATAAATCCTTTCACATCTTTTTTATGATACGCATGAGTAACCCAACGGTAACGTCCACGCATCATAATCGCGTTCATTAATTTATTATCAAGTGGGCGGTAAGTTACATTCATTTGAGTCACTAAACTGGTAAGCGCACCTGCTAAATCCAAAATACTAAAGTGTGCACCAGCAAGTACTACACCTTGGCCGTTATCAAGATATTTATCTAGGTGTTCCTTGCCCCGCACATCTAGGCTAGCGTTAAAGCGTTTATAGTTACCAAACCAAGCCGTCGCGCTGTCTATATAGCCGTGCATATTTTCATGGAAAATTTGCTTAACCAAAGCGGCTTTTTCTACAGGGTTTAATTCAGGAAAACAAATATCCACATTAACCTGAACCACTTTACGGCGGCCTTTTGCTAAGTTATAAGTTAGCCATGCAAGCCCACGACTTATTTGCCACTGGACTTTGAAAGGGAACAACTGACTAATAAACAAAAAACAAACAAATAGCCAAACTCCCCAATATTTTGCTTTTAGGTATTCAAACTTTAATAAAGCAGTATCTTCAATCTGGTTGGGCGATTGCTGATTATTCATAGTTACTATTTACACTTTTATAATTATTTTTGGTTTTTCTTGATTGAATTAATAATGTTGGTGGTAGAGCAGCCATCTTCAAAATTCAAAACTTGGACTTGACCGCCATTGGCAATTACTTCGGCGCCACCAGCAATGTCGGCTATTTTATAATCGCCGCCTTTAACTAAAATATCTGGCAACATTTTTGCGATTAAATTTTGTGGAGTGTCTTCCGAAAACGGCACTACCCAGTCAACACTTTCTAATCCAGCTAATACATCCATTCGATGTTCAGTTGGATTAATTGGACGCCCCTCACCTTTTAAGCGCTTAACCGATGCATCGGTGTTAACCGCAACGACTAAACGATCGCCCAGTTTTTTCGCATTTCTTAAATAGCTAACATGGCCAGGGTGTAAAAGATCAAAACAACCGTTAGTCATAACGATGGTTTCACCAGCTAACTGGCTAGTTTTAATGGCCTTTAATAATGCGTCTTCACTCATGATGCCACCATGGGCCACTTCATCGGCCTTGGCTTCGCGGCGTAATTCCGCAAGGCTAACAGTGGCGGTGCCCAACTTAGCCACCACCAATGCAGCGGCCGCGTTAGCCAGAGCAGTGGCTTCTGACAACGAAGAACCGGCTGCAACCGCCGCCGCCAATACACTGATCACGGTGTCGCCAGCACCCGTTACGTCATACACTTCTCGAGCCGTGGCCGCTAGGTGGACGGGTTGCTCGCCTTTTTGAAATAAGGTCATACCTTTTTCACTGCGAGTGACTAATAAGGCCTCTAAGCCAGCCGTATCTAATAAATCAAAACCTTTTTTAACTAGGTCGGCTTCGTCTTTGCAGTGCCCAACAACCCCTTCAAATTCACTGAGGTTTGGGGTGATTAAGGACGCACCACGGTAGCGCTCAAATTGCGTGCCTTTAGGGTCAATTAATACAGGTTTGCCAGCATCGCGGCCAACTTTAATGAATGCTTCAATATTACTAAGTGCGCCTTTGCCATAATCGCTTAATATAATCACATCGCAGTTAGCCACTTGCTGTTTAAAGTTTTCTAATAGGGCCGAGTTATCCACTTGATCGAATGACTCTTCAAAATCTAAGCGTATTAATTGCTGGTTGCGGCTTAAAACTCGTAATTTGGTGATGGTTGGGTGAGTATCAATTTTTGTAAACTGGGTCTGTATATTTTTGTGAGCCAGTGTTTGCTCAAGCACATGGGCGTTATCATCATTGCCCACTAAACCTAACAAGCTTGCGTTAGCAGTAAGACTAGCAATATTAAGTGCCACGTTCCCAGCGCCACCAGCGCGGTCTTCAATTGCACTGACTTTAACGATAGGAACAGGCGCCTCTGGGCTGATACGCGAAGTAGGGCCGGTCCAATAGCGGTCTAGCATTACATCGCCAACGACTAGAACACGTGCTTGAGCAAAATTAGGAATTCGCAAAGTCATGAAGTACAACCAAACCATTTTAATTAGCCGTTAATATTAACACGACCAAGGGGGTTGGGTATAAGAGCTGGGGCATAATTAACGGGTAAATGGGGTAAAACTTTACCGTTACGGGTAGAATTACCCAAACTGTTAACCGTTACTTGTGACTGGAATTAAATTAAACCTATGGCTCGTATTATATATTCCTGCGTTTTTACCCTGTTAATGCCGTTTATTTTGCTTCGACTAATCATCCGAGCCCGTAAAGCACCTGAGTATGCTCAGCGCTGGGGGCAGCGCTTTGGCTTGTTTAGCGTGCCGAATAATGTAAGTAGCCAAAATAAGTCCGACGGTATTTGGTTTCATACCGTCAGTATGGGTGAATTTATTGCCGCAGCTCCTCTTATTCAGCAAACATTAAACGCCAATCCCGAAACGCTAATTACGGTCACTACCACAACCCCTACTGGCAGTGAGCAAGTTCAAAAACGCTTTGCCAAAGAAATTAAAGCAGGTCAGGTGTTTCATGTGTATCTGCCTTATGATCTTCCCTGGCTGTTAAATGGGTTTATTAGAAAGATTAAACCAGCGCTGTTAATTATTTTAGAGACCGAGCTTTGGCCAAATTTAATTCATTGCACAAAAAAATCTGGCTGCAAGGTTATGGTTATTAATGCCCGACTGAGCGAACGAAGTGCTAAGGGTTATCAAAAAGTAGCGGGGTTAACTAAGTCTATGTTAAGCCAGCTAGATTGTTTAGCGGTTCAAAATAGCACCGACGCGCAGCGCTTTTTGCAGCTGGGCATACCAGAGCAAAACATGCATGTAACAGGCAGTATTAAGTTCGACTTAAGCATTGATCAAGCTTTAATTGAGCAAGGATTACAGTGGCGAGAAATCTGGGGCAAGAATAGAAAAGTAATTATCGTGGCCAGTACACATTTAGGTGAAGACGAAATTGCTCTAAGCGCGTTTAAGCAAATATTAACTAATCATGCTGACTCATTACTGGTGGTAGTGCCTAGGCATCCAGAGCGCTTTGATCAAGTGGCTAAGCTTATCAAGCAGCGTGGATTTAATTTAGGGCGTCGCAGTCAAGACAATATCGCAATAGATAATCAGGTGGTGTTAGTAGATACAATGGGTGAGCTAATGTCATTTTTAGCGGCTAGCGATGTTTGCATAATGGGTGGTAGCTTTGTAGAAAATGGTGCGCATAACCCGTTAGAGCCAGCTGCATTACAAGTGCCCGTGTTAATTGGGCCTAGCCAGTTTAACTTTTTGTTAATTTGCCAGCAGCTAGAAACAGCGGGTGGTCTGCAAACAGTCACTGAGCAAACATTAGCTACCACGTTGGATCAATGGCTTGGGAATAAAGTGTTAATAAATGAAAAAGGTTTGGCGGCAAAAGCGGTGGTTGATGATAACCGTGGTGCCAAACAGAGGGTATTTGAATTGATTGAGAAATTTAAATAGTAACGGCACGTTACGGGTTAAGTGCAGAGCAGTTATGGCTTAATAGCCAGTGGTTGTGTAGTCGATATGAAAGTCTATGTCATCAACTCGGCTAACAGCGGTTTGAATGCTGCCATCATCATGTAGCTCCATCCAGCGATACCCTGGGCCTTCAACATCCACATTAAAGTCGTCTGAATCGGGTGTAAATTGAATGCATGTAGAGGGCGTAGAAATATAGCGTACGTTATCAATGGTGCTGTCACTGTATTGATGTACGTGACCCCATAAAACCACTCTTACATTATCGTACTGAGCGATTAAATCTAAAAACGCTTGGCTGTTAGCAATTTGCTGTGTGTCTAGCCACTTGCATCCCATGGGTCTTGGGTGGTGATGCATGGTAATTAAAGTATGGCTAGTATTGTCGGCTTCTAGCGCATTTTTTAATAATTCAATCTGGCTATCAGCAAAGTTACCGCCCACAGCTCCAGGCACTTGGCTATCTAGCAAAATTATCTGCCATGGACCTTTTTTAATGACTGGCAGCATTTCTTTTTCTGCACTAACCACTTTCAACATGGTTTCCCGATCATCATGATTGCCCGGAATCCAGTATTGCTCTTTACCGTCTTTAGCAATTAGGTCTTTAAGATATTGATAAGATGCTTGAGTACTGTCTTGGCTTAAATCGCCGGTACACAAAAAGAAGTCGAACGAGTCTTGCTCGTTGTGAACGCGATCAAGAACAGCGTTTAGGCTAGATTGAGTATCCATGCCTAAAAGCTTTCCAGGTTCTGTGCTGAACAGATGACAATCTGTAATTTGTATAAATTTTTGCATTATCGAACTTTTTGTTAACTCATCCATAAGCGAAGTAAACACTTCTTAATGTCACAAACCGCATGTAGTGGTTCAAACTATATCTCTTTAAGTCTAGTCAGTTCTAGTGCTGGAGTCACACTTTAAGGGTTCAGGGAGGAAATTTAATTGAATATTTGCCTCACCATGCTCTAAGCAATGGCTGAGCCAGTCTGAAAAAAATAAGTTTATCTGATGTTTTTCGTCTGGTTGATGCATTTTTGCATTAGGGTAAGTATAGACACCATTAAACCTATGGTTATTATCGAAGCTAATAACTTCGGCCATGCGCACGTCTTGGTACAAGCGAACCTCCATTCTTGGGGGCTTTAAAAAGTCAGCTAATTCATTGGTTTGCTCAACCAGTATGGTCAACGTGTATTTGAAGTGCTCTTCGATACTAAAGCGAATTTTAGTGCTGTGCTGGGGGCCGCCAGAAAGGGTAAATTCACGGCCAATATCGTCATTCATATTGGGCAATAATTTTAATAGCCGAGCATAGTTGGCCTCACAAATACTAGAAATAGTCGTGAGGTCGGGTACGTAATGTTTTTTATTTAGCCTATCCATGGGTGTAAGTATGCACTAAAAATTAGAAAATGCCCTTCAGCCGTTGAATTTCTAGCCACTGAAGTGCAATTACAGTGGCCGCATTATTAATGCGGCCATTGCGAACAGCTGTCAGCGCGTCTGTTGTGGATATTGTATGAACTTTAATATCCTCACCTTCTTCTGGCAGTCCATGGCAGCCGTTAATATGCTCGCTGTCTACCTTTGCCATGTATAAATACATCTTTTCATCTGTGCCACCAGGGCTGACCAAGTAATCACAAATGTGGGTTAATTCACTAATGACAGCGCCTGTCTCTTCTAAGGTTTCGCGAATGGCCACGGCTTCTGGCGTTTCACCGGGTTCGATCATGCCGGCCACTACTTCAAATATCCACGGGCTCGGCTCACTTAACGCACCTACTCTAAACTGCTCAACAAGCACTATCTTGTCTCTATTTACATCGAACAGTAAAACCCCAACGGCTGGGCCACGATCAAAACGTTCTCGGCTTAGTTCTGGGCTCCAACCACCTTCAAATAGGCGGTGGCTAAAGGTGAGCTTTGTCATTTGAAAAAAGCCTTTAAAGCAGACCTCTTGCTTGACAATTTTTGCATCTTGATCGGTTAAGCTAGATACTAACCCAGGGCTTAAATTAGGTGTTTTGTGGTCCATTTATTTAACCAATTAAAAGTCTAGAGAAGTGTTTGTACCAATAATGAAACAATAAGTTGTATTAGGTAGGCCTAATGCAGGGTTCCAAGATGGCGAGTAAGTGTTTAGAATCCGTGCACATTACATTATCTCTACGACTTCTAACAGGAAGTGAACATGAAAAAATTAGTAATCGCCATTATGGCGTTGGGATTTGCTGTTTCATCTCAAGCTACCAGCCTTAAAGATGTATATCAGCAGGCGTTAGCCAACGACCCACAACTAGCTGCCGAACTAGCCACGGCAAATGCCAATGCACAGTCGCAAGGCTTAGCGGGCGCAGCCGTTATGCCCACAATAACTTTTGATGCCGATTTTGGTACTAGAAATGTTGAAGTTGGGTCAACAGACACCGACATAGATGTAGAGCGATACACGGTTAGTTTATACCAAACTATTTTTGATCCAGAATCTTGGTTTAGTTATGGTGCCGCCAGTGCCGCATCTGATTCTGCCGAGCTTCAAGCCCGCAAGGCCGAGCAGAGCTTAGTAGTACGTGTAAGCGAATCATATTTTAACGTATTACGCGCTACCTCTGGTCTAGCATCGGCTAAAGCTACCGAGGCTGCAGTTAAGCGTCAGTTAGAGCAAACCCAGCAGCGTTTTAAAGTTGGCTTAATCGCCATTACCGACGTACATGAAGCTCAAGCTCAATACGACAGTGCCACCGTAGAATTAATCACAGCAGAAACTCTGTTAGACATTGCTTATGAGTCGCTGGCGGTTCTAACAGGTGAGCGATACGATCGTATTATTCCATTGAAAGAACAAATTCCGCTAGTGGGTCCAATGCCAGCCGACCGAGCTCACTGGGAGCAAAAAGCACTGGGTCAAAACCTAGATGTGCTGATCGCAGAAAAAAGCCAAACCAGCGCCCAGCGCAACCATAAGTCTAAAATCTCGGGTCATTTGCCTACAGTAAGTTTGCAGGGGTCTTACGAATTAGCGGTTAATGGCGGCTCTGGCACACCAGGTATTTCCCTGTTTGATGAAGACCAGACCAGTACTTACATAGGTATTAACGTGAGCGTGCCTATATTTGAAGGTGGTTCAACTTGGGCTGGTCAAAAACAAGCTTATTATCAGCGCCAAGCAGCCGAGCAAGGTTTTGAAGCTTCGCGTCGTGGTGCTAGCTTAAACGTGCGAAATTTATATCGTACTTTAGAAGCCGATATCGCTCGAATTAAAGCTCGTAAACAAGCCATGACATCAGCTAAAAGCGCTATGGAAGCGACACAAACTGGATATGAGGTTGGAACACGTAACATTGTAGAAGTATTAACCGCTCAGCGTGCCGTATTTGGAGCTCAGTTTAACTACGCAGCGGCCCGTTATAATTACGTTATCAATATTTTGAAATTTCGTCAGTCGGTGGGGGAACTTTCGGTAGCCGATATAGACGAAGTAAATAACTGGTTACAAAACTGATTCGAGGTTTTTTAATAGTTTTATTGTTTGTCCCGACGATCTAGTGAGTTAGATCACTTTTAACCCGCCTTGTGCGGGTTTTTTTATGTTTAGACAACCAGTAGGTGTATCTCCCTACTTGCAGGGGCGGTATTGCTGCTAGTATGCTATTGCTGCATCAATTAATACATAAGCATGAGAATATCAATATACATGATCCCAAAACAGCTACGGTGTTTATACTTACACGGTTTTAAAAGTGGCCCAAGCTCTGTTAAGGCGCAGCAAACGGTTAGTTTTTTTGCGGCAGCTGACAGGGCTCAAGACATTCATGTTCCCCAGTTGTCAGCTGAACCCAGCAAGGCCATTGATGAAGCTCAGTTTTTATACGAGCAATTAATAGACGAAGTAGGCATTGAACATGTGCTGGTGATAGGCAGTTCTTTAGGCGGTTATTACGCCAGTTATTTAGCGGAACGCTTTGGTGGACGTGCAGTGGTTATCAATCCGGCTATTAGACCTTATGATTTACTCGAAGACTATTTAGGTGAAAATGAAAACCTGTACAATGGCGAAAAATTTACAGTAAGCCAAAACTATATTGACGAACTAAAAGCTATTGATATGGCGCTTAAACAGCCCCAGCATCATTTGCTATTAGTGCAAATGCAAGATCAGACATTAGATTCATCATTGGCGGTCACAAAGTACCGCAATGGACCTTGTTTTATCGAACACGCAGGGAATCATAGCTACCATGACTTTGCTAAGCGATTACCCAGTATTATCAATTTTGCGCTGAGCCCTTATTAAGCTCAGACAAGAATAACTAGAATAAGAGCAATCTATAAGTATGAGTAACTATACTGCCCAATCTATCGAGGTACTGAGTGGTCTAGATCCGGTACGTAAGCGCCCGGGGATGTACACCGAAACCAACCGCCCAAATCACCTAGCCCAAGAAGTTATTGATAACTCGGTTGATGAAGCCCTTGGTGGACATTGTAGCCACATAAAAATTGAATTGTTTGCTGACCAATCGTTATCGGTAACCGATGACGGTCGAGGCATGCCCACAGACATTCACCCTGAACATGGGGTAAGTGGCGTAGAACTTATCTTAACTAAGCTGCACTCAGGTGGTAAATTTAACAACGACAACTACCAGTTTTCGGGTGGCTTGCACGGTGTAGGTGTATCGGTTGTTAATGCGTTATCACAAGCCTTAGAAGTAACGATTCGTCGCGGTGGCGAGATTTTTAGGATCGCATTTAAAGATGGCTACAAAGCCATTGAGTTAGAAAAAATTGGTGAAACTAAAAAGAAAAAAGACACAGGTACAACAGTTCGCTTTTTACCCGACCCGCAGTATTTTGACAGCGCTAAGTTTTCGGTCACTCGTCTAAAGCACGTGCTGCGTGCCAAAGCGGTTTTATGCCCTGGTTTAAAAATAGAATTTATTAATCATGGTCATACAGCTGATAATGCCGAATGGTTTTATGAAGATGGGTTGGTGGACTATTTAACCGACGCCACCAAAGGTTACGAAGTTTTACCACCAGAACCGTTTGAAGGTTCTATGATGGGCGAAAAAGAAGCCGTTGATTGGGCTGTACAGTGGATGCCAGAAGGTGGCGATCAGTTAATGGAAAGCTACGTTAACTTAATTCCAACGGCTCAAGGCGGAACCCATGTAAACGGATTAAGAACCGGTTTATTAGAAGCATTACGAGAGTTTTGTGAATTTAGAAACCTGCTACCCCGTGGGGTAAAATTAACGCCGGATGATGTTTGGGATAAAGTGGCCTATGTATTAAGTACTAAAATGGCTGACCCACAATTCAGTGGTCAAACCAAAGAACGCCTATCTAGCCGACAAGCAGCTGGATTTGTATCGGGTGTTATCAAAGACAGTTTTAGTCTATGGCTAAACGAGCACTCGGCCATGGGCGAAACACTAGCTGAAATGGTTATTAGCAATGCACAGCGCAGAATGCGCAGTGCTAAAAAAGTGGTGCGTAAAAAAGTCACACAAGGTCCAGCATTACCTGGCAAGCTAGCGGATTGCTCAACCAACGATCCAAAATATTCAGAAATATTTTTAGTGGAAGGAGACTCTGCCGGCGGCTCAGCCAAGCAAGCGCGTAGTCGTGAGTTTCAGGCTATCATGCCGTTACGCGGTAAAATCCTTAATAGCTGGGAAGTGGATTCCAGTGAAGTTTTGGCCAGTAATGAAATTCACGATATATCGGTGGCCCTGGGTGTCGACCCAGGTGAGGCTGACATGAGCGGTTTACGTTACGGCAAGGTATGTATATTAGCCGATGCGGATAGCGATGGACTTCACATTGCGACGCTACTTTGTGCATTATTTGTTAAGCACTTCAGACCCTTGGTTGAGCAAGGTCATGTTTATGTGGCCATGCCGCCCTTGTATCGAATTGATGTGGGTAAAGATGTTTATTATGCGCTAGATGAAGCGGAGCGGATAAGTGTACTAGAGCGAATTAAAGCAGAGAAAAAACGCGGCAAAGTAGGTGTTCAGCGATTTAAAGGTCTGGGTGAAATGAACCCGCCCCAATTGCGTGAAACTACTATGGACCCAGATACACGTCGCTTAGTTCGCCTGTCGTTAGATTTTGAAGACGGCACAGATGAAATGATGGATATGTTGTTATCTAAAAAACGTGCTGCCGACCGTAAAGCTTGGTTAGAAGAGAAAGGCAACTTAATAGAATTATAAAAAGCGTTTTGTAATAAAAAACACTTAATAACCATAATTTAAAAATTTAATACTAGCGAAATTGGCTAGGAGAAATAAAAACAATGAGTGAAATAATAATTGGGGAAGACGGCATAGAACGTCAAACCCTAAAAGATTACACCGAAAGTGCATACTTGAATTATTCCATGTACGTAATCATGGATCGCGCACTTCCGCATATTGGTGATGGCTTAAAACCTGTGCAGCGCCGTATTACTTATGCCATGAGCGAGCTGGGTTTAAAAGCTGGATCAAAATATAAAAAGTCGGCCCGAACCGTGGGTGATGTACTGGGTAAATTCCATCCACACGGAGACAGCGCTTGTTACGAAGCCATGGTATTGATGGCGCAGCCGTTTTCATATCGCTATCCATTAGTAGATGGTCAAGGTAACTGGGGCAGTGCAGATGATCCTAAATCGTTTGCCGCAATGCGTTATACCGAAAGTAAATTAACTAAGTACGCCGATGTTCTATTGGCTGAGCTTGGGCAAGGTACTGTCGACTGGCAGCCTAACTTTGATGGTAGCTTGCAAGAGCCTATTACCTTACCAGCGCGCCTACCTAATATTTTATTAAATGGTACTACGGGTATTGCAGTGGGAATGGCAACAGATGTTCCTCCGCATAATTTACGTGAAGTAGCCAATGCGTGTATTCATGTACTGGATAATCCTAAAGCTACGACGCAAGACTTAACTCAGTTTGTATTAGGACCAGATTACCCTACAGACGCAGAAATCATTACCCTAAAAGCCGATATTCAGCGCATGTATGAAACCGGTAAAGGCAGCGTGAAGATGCGCGCTATTTACGAGATGGAAGATGGGGATGTAGTCATTACAGCGTTACCCCATCAATGTTCAGGAAATAAAGTTCTTGAGCAAATTGCTGATCAAATGAACAAAAAGAAGCTGCCTATGGTGGCTGATTTACGTGATGAATCTGATCACGAAAAACCAACCCGTTTAGTGATTGTGCCTAAATCGAATCGCATTGATATCAAACAATTAATGAATCACTTGTTTGCGACCACCGACTTAGAAAAAAGCTACCGCATCAATATGAACATGATTGGTATTGACGGATTACCAAAAGTTAAAAGCCTGAGTACGATTATTAGCGAGTGGCTAACCTACCGAACCAATACGGTTCGTCGTCGTTTAGAGCATCGTTTAGCAAAAGTTTTAGCACGTTTGCATATATTAGATGGTTTGTTGGTTGCCTTCTTAAATATTGACGAAGTAATAGAAATTATTCGTCATGAAGAAGAGCCTAAACAAGAACTAATGAAGCGTTTCGGTTTAACCGATATTCAAGCGGAATCAGTTTTAGAATTAAAATTACGTCATCTAGCCAAGCTTGAAGAAATGCGTATTCGTGGCGAGCAAGATGAGCTAGCCAAAGAACGAGACAGTTTAGAAAAGATTCTGTCTAGCGAACGTCGTATGAAGACATTAGTTAAAAAAGAAATAATGGCTGACACCGAAGCATATGGTGACGAACGTCGTAGTCCAATTGTTATTCGCGATGAAGCTCAAGCTTTATCTGAAACCGATTTAATGGGCGCAGACCCTGTTACAGTAGTGTTATCTGAAAAAGGTTGGATTCGTGCAGCCAAAGGATTTGATCTAGATGGTAAAACGTTCAGTTATAAATCAGGTGACGATTTCTTAGTACAAGCAAATGCTAAAACTAACCAGCAAGCTGTATTTTTAGACAGCACTGGGCGTTCGTTTAGTATTAATATTCACGGGCTTCCTGGGGCACGTGGTTATGGCGAGCCGGTATCAGGTTCAATAAGCCTGGCTGCAGGTGCGACTATATCCACTATGTTAGTGGGCGAGCATAAGGACCAATACGTTATTGCTAGTGAGTCGGGTTATGGTTTTATTACTCAATATGAAGATATGTTGAGTAAAAATAAAGCCGGTAAAGCACTATTAAATAAACCAGCTGACAAAGCTATTCATCAGCCGCTTAAGGTTACTGATTTAAAAGGTGACTGGGTGGTTGCCGTTAGTAACGAAGGGCGGCTATTAACTTTCCCAGTGGCTGACCTTCCGCTTATGTCTAAAGGTAAGGGTAATAAAATTATTAATCTTGGAACCGGCGGTACCGAAACCTTAATTGGTCTTTCATTAATGAAGGAAGGCGATACATTAGTAGTAAATGCTGGTAAACGACACGTTAAAATGAAGTTTAAAGATCTAGAGCATTACCAAGGTGAGCGTGGTCGTAGAGGCAATAAACTACCTCGAGGCTTCCAGAATGTAACGTCAATTGAAGTGGATAGAAAAGAAAAGAGCTAGTTTTAGCAGGTATTAACAGCATAGCCCCATTTAATACGGGGCTTTATAAAGGATTGTCATGAAGTTATTTAAGCAAGCATTACTCGTCGGATTAATGGCGTTATTTTTACAAGGCTGTCAGCTAGGCGATGACGATGATGATACGGTTGAGGAAGCCAGTGATATTATTCGTGCAGTAAGCGATACCTCTGAGCAAATTTCTCGATCTGATTTGTATAGCTTTATTCTTACTGGAGATAGTAATCAATTCACACTTGAAGATGACTTAGAATCGATTAATATTTCAGGCAGTGACAATATAATTACTATTGTCGAAGATACTCAGCTGCAAAGTTTAACTATTACAGGAGAGCGTAATCTAGTTAAACAGGAGTCCG
The DNA here is from genome assembly GCA_034112325.1 of Bermanella sp. Taxonomy (GTDB): domain Bacteria; phylum Pseudomonadota; class Gammaproteobacteria; order Pseudomonadales; family Oceanobacteraceae; genus Bermanella. The sequence goes on from JAWUVO010000052.1 coordinate 22,389, forward strand.
GAGTATTAATACGTATTGAAGATATAATAGTTTTAGGTGATGGCCATTCGATTATCATTAACGAGTATGGGACAGTGAATGATAATGGAAGCGGCACCAGTTTAAGCGGTACTCAAGTTACTCTTTAATAAATAAGCAATACGAAACTAAAAGGCCTTATTCCGATACTCTATCGGTGTCAGACCTTTTATTTTTAATACCGCAAAAAAATGCTATATCCAGTACTGAAAATGTTATTACGTGCATTTCTTACAATAGTATTCCAAGAAAAAACCGAGCCTAGAAGCTCGGTTTTTTTATGTCTGTTAATTAGTGTTAGTTATTATTTTTCAAGGTTAAAAAATTTTATTGGCATATTTAAACCAAGTAATTCGAAAGAAACTATATTCCTTATAGATCTATCGGATTTGGTGGGTAAATTGTTTCATTCTATCAAGTAACAAACTAATACTTTTTTATTAGTCATATGAA
>JAWUVO010000053.1:0-10260 GCA_034112325.1 Bermanella sp.
GCAATTTCACGCACGATATCCAAGAACGGATTGTTTTCAAAACCGTCTTCCGCAATGTTGGCAATATACATTGTTGGCTTAACTGTAATCATGTGCAGCATACTAACGCGCTTTAGTTCGTCTTCGTTTAGGTCCATTGAGCGAACAGGTTGGCCGTCTTCTAAATGCGGTATCATCTTTTCTAAAATAGCTTTATCAGCAATAGCATCTTTATCGCCACCGCGAGCAGTGCGAGTAACACGTTGTAATTGCTTTTCGGCGCTTTCAAGATCAGCAAAAATTAATTCTAGATTAATTACATCGATGTCGTCTGCCGGATTGATTCTATTTTCAACGTGAATCACATTTTCATCTTCGAAGCAGCGAACTACGTGAGCAATGGCATCAGTTTCACGAATGTTGGCTAAAAACTGATTACCAAGGCCTTCACCTTTAGATGCGCCTTTTACCAAGCCTGCAATATCAACAAATTCCATAGTAGTCGCAATGGTTTTTTGTGGTTTTACAATAGCTGCTAATGCATCTAGGCGCGCGTCGGGCATTGCCACAACGCCGCTGTTAGGTTCAATGGTACAAAACGGAAAGTTCTCAGCGCCAATACCTGATTTGGTTAACGCATTAAAAAGAGTTGATTTGCCTACGTTAGGTAAGCCAACAATGCCACATTTAAAACCCATTTTGATTACCTTTAATATTTGATTTATAAATTCTTTTGGATCTAAGCTTTGAAAGTATGTAAGCGATTCATGGCACTTGGCCAATCTCCAGTGACTGCACTGTCTATTTCTGACGCTGCGGCTTCAATAGATGCTTCAATTTTCTTTAAGTCGTCTTTGTTTGGTTTGCCCAATACATGTCCTGTGACTTTTGTTTTATCGCCGGGATGTCCGATACCAACTCTTAGGCGGTAAAAGTTTTTGTCATTACCCATTTTACTAATAATGTCGCGCAAGCCATTCTGTCCACCGTGTCCGCCACCCAATTTAAATTTGGATACGCCAGTAGGAAGGTCGAGCTCGTCGTGTAAAACAAGGATTTCATTAATAGGAATTTTATAGAAGTTAGCTAACGCTTGAACAGCTTGGCCACTTGCATTCATGAAGGTCATTGGGAAAAGTAAAAATACTTCTTGGCCCTTGATTTGGGCTTTACCACTGATTCCGTGGAATTTTTTTTCTGGTTTGAGTTGCACACCATAGTGGCGTGCAATCTCGGCGAGTAACCAAGCACCAGCATTATGTCGGGTATTCTCATATTCCGAGCCTGGATTACCCAAGCCCACAATTAGACGAATTTTATCCTTCACAATGCCGATCCTATAACTATTGGTTACTCAGCAGCAGGAGCTGCTTCGCCTTCTTCGTCAGATTCTTCTTCAGAAGCGCCCTTAGGTACTTCTAAGTGAGCAACTGATTCGTCATGGTCAGCGCCATGAGTCAATGCAAGAATCTGAACGCCTTTAGGCAATTTAAGATCAGAAAGGTGGATGTGTGTTCCAACTTCAGCATCAGCAAGATCAACTTCGATGAACTCTGGTAAGTCACCAGCAGCACAGATGATTTCAACATCAGACATCACGTGAGTCACTTTACCGCCTTGTTGCTTAACGCCTGGGCTAGTTTCTTCGTTGATGAAGTGCAAAGGAATGTTTTGCTTGATGATAGTAGCGTTAGTTACGCGTAAAAAATCTACGTGAAGAACCATCGGCTTGAACGGGTGGCGTTGAACGGCTTTGATAAGAACGTTTTCAGCTTTGCCGCCTTCAACATTCAAAGTAACGATGCTGCTGAAAAAGCCTTCGTCTTCAAATGCTTTGTTTAGATCTTTAAGTGCAAGCGTTACTTGTACTGGCGGAGTTTCGCCACCGTAAACGATTGCTGGAGTAATAGCTTCTAAGCGACGTAGGCGGCGGCTCGCACCCTTACCTTTAACTTCGCGAATAGTAGCATTAAGTTCGTAATTAGCCATGGTTTTAAACCCTCTATAAAAGTATACAGCCCGTGAGCCTGCCTTTATCTTAACTATGCAAGATGCAGACAGGCCCTAACCCCGCGACCAGAGTTAGAGCCTATTTTTAACTTGATAAACTAAATGTAAACCAAGCTGTATCAGAACCAAATTCCGTATTAACGGAACATAGCACTGATAGATTCTTCGTTATTAACACGTCTAATAGACTCTGCTAATAGTCCCGCTAGCGTTAGCTGACGAATTTTTGTGCAAGCTTTTGCTTCATCTGTAAGCGGAATGGTATCGGTAACAACCAATTCGTCTAACGCAGACTTTTCGATGTTCTGCAAAGCGGAGCCGGATAGTACAGGATGTGTACAGTAAGCCACAACCTTTTTCGCTCCAAATTGCTTCAGTGCATCGGCAGCTTTACATAGTGTTCCAGCGGTATCCACCATGTCATCTACGATTACACATGTGCGGCCTTCAACATCGCCAATAATATGCATAACTTGTGCTTCGTTAGCTTGTGGGCGACGTTTGTCTATAATGGCTAAGTCAGCGTCATTTAGCTGCTTGGCAATGGCGCGGGCACGAACTACGCCACCTACGTCTGGAGAAACAATCATTAGGTTGTCGTAATCTTGCTTTTCAATATCATCTAATAAGATCGGAGAACCGTAAATGTTGTCCATTGGGATATTAAAGAAGCCTTGAATTTGGTCGGCGTGTAAATCAACCGTTAATACGCGGTCTACACCAGCCGTTTGCAGCATGTCAGCGACTACTTTTGCAGATATTGGTACACGGGCTGAGCGCACACGACGATCTTGGCGAGCGTAACCATAATAAGGGATAACAGCGGTTACACGACCAGCGGAAGAACGGCGCAGTGCATCGGCCATTAATAAAACTTCCATGATATTGTCGTTGGTGGGAACACAGGTTGGCTGAATGATAAATACATCCTTGCCACGCACGTTCTCTTGAATATCAATAGTGATTTCGCCATCACTGAATTGGCCACAAGTGGCTTCACCAAGAGGAAGATCTAAGCGCTCAACAATTAAGCGAGCTAGCTCTGGGTTAGCATTACCGGTAAAAACCATTAACTTAGACACGTCGGATACCCCTGGTGCTAATAATAAATTCAATGATGGATGTAAAATAGATGGCAGGGGTGGCAGGATTCGAACCTACGCATGACTGGATCAAAACCAGTTGCCTTACCGCTTGGCCACACCCCTGTAATAGACTAGCTATACAGCTTTCTGCAATGGTGACTGATTTAAACCTTTTGCCTTAAATGCTGAAGTATCAGCAGGTAGCTGGTTTAAAATCGTATTTGCTTGTTCTTCAGAATTAACTTCTAAAAAGCAGCAAGCACCAGTGCCAGTCATTCTAGCAGAGCCAAAATTTCTTAGCAAATTCAATGAGTTACAAACTTCTTTATAGAGCTCTGTAACCACTTTTTCGCAATCATTTTGGCCTTCGCCCCGAAGAGCGGCGCTAATTCTGCACTTTGGCGTGTCTCTTGTCAAATTATTATGGCAAAAAATTTCACCTGTATTCACATGACAATCGGGAATTACCACAATAAACCAGTTTTCGTCTAGGTTTGGCATAGCCGTTAGCTTTTCACCAATGCCCTCTGCCCATGCTGCTTCACCCCTCACAAACACCGGTACATCGGCCCCCAAGGTTAGTCCTAGTTCAGCTAATTCATTGATACTTAATTGTGTATTCCAGAGTTTATTTAATCCAATTAAAGCCGTGGCTGCATTCGAGCTGCCACCTCCAAGTCCACCGCCCATAGGTAATATTTTATTTAATTGAATACTGGCACCTTGATTAGAGCCTGTTTTTTGTTGGATTAACTTGGCGGCTTTGTAAATTAGATTGTCGGTTAGTGGCACACCTGGAATTTCTGGGATGATCTCGATGCTGTTATCAGCATTATTTTCAAAGGTTAGCTGATCGGCATAATCAATAAATTGAAAAATAGTTTGCAGTTCGTGGTATCCATCTGCGCGGCGCCCCGTTATATGCAAAAATAAATTTAATTTTGCTGGGCTGGGTAACGTGAATGAAACGGTATTTGGTTGCATGATTTTTATTAATTTAAAATTAAATGAATGTATTAGCTGTCAAAGGTCCAGTTTTTAATCACAATTAAAAACTTCCATTGGCCTTGTTTAATTACTATGCGAGACGGCTGACCATAATAGGCATTGTACCTTGGGTAGGCTACCTGCCAATTATCTTGCGTTATTTGTTTGATTTTGCCGCTATCAGATTGTTTAACATTGGCTTTACTGTAGGGGGCTGCTTGGCCTTTTATCCAGAACGGTAAATTTTGTACGGGGAAAAACCAGCCAAGTTGCTCGTAGATTAATTCTTCGGGATTTAATCCAGATGTGGTCTTGCCATTTTGTGTGATGCTAATTTCGTTAGAGTTACCTTCAATACGGGTATTACCTACAGACAAGGGGCCACTCACAAACACGTTAAATTCATCTTCACGTTGCTGCCATTCAATAAATCCGGCTACCGATTCATTCGGAGTGGTAATGCCTATTTTGCCACTTACACCCCAGTTACCCATAGCTTTGGTCTGCTTAGCGTTGTTAGAAGATGATGTCAGTGAAGCGCAGCTAGATATAACAGCGGCTATAACGCACGTTATTGCTAAAAAGCGTAATTGCTTAAAAAAGGTGGCTGTCATTTAAAGCTGAACCTGCAGGCGGTCTAGTGTGTTAGTAATGATTTTGCTGGTTGGCTGCTTTTTTAAGCCTTCTTGCCAAATTTCTCTGGCTTTGTCGAATTGCCCAGATTGCCATAACACCTCACCTAAATGCGCAGCTACTTCTGGGTCGGGGAATGTTTTGTATGCTTCTTCTAATAATTTAAGAGACTCTTCAGTGCGTCCCATCTTATAATAAACCCAGCCTAGGCTATCTATAATTGCTGGGTCTGTTGGCGCAATTGAGCGCGCTTTTAGAATCAGCTCAAGCGCTTCATCTAAACGTTTGGTTCTATCTGCTAGGGTGTAACCTAGGGCATTTAACGCAGTGGCATTTTGTGGGTCGCGTTCAATTATATAGGCAAGGTCTTCTTCAAGCTGATTAATATCCCCAAGCTGCTCCGATACCATGGCACGGCTATAGCGTAAATCTGTGTTGTCGGCATAAGCATCTAAGGCATCATTTAAAACGTCTAATGAAGCTTTGTATTGCTCTGTTTTATTTAGCAGTTCTACTTCCATTAAAAAATACACTTGACGATTTTTAGTGTCTGACAGGCGCATATCACGAATATGCTTAACCGCTTTTTCTGGCTGTTTGGAGAGTAAATAAATTTGCACAATACCACTTTGTGCAGCTAAGAACTCACGGCCAGCGGTCATAGCTTGGTAGTGTGATAAGGCGGCGGGTAAGTCTTTATCATGCTGGGCTATTCGCCCTAAATAGTAATGGGCTTCGTTCTCCATTTGCTGCAGGCTAAGTAATTTTTGCAAAACGGCTTGTGCTTTTTGATTTTCCTCAAGTTCCATATGAGTTAATGCAAGTGGTAGAAGTACTTGAGCGTCTCGAGGGTGAGCGGCTGCAATTTCTGCAAAAGCATCTCTGGCTTCTGGTATTTGTTTGTTTTTAATTAGCAATCGAGCTTTAAGCAGGGTAAAGGCTTTGTCTTTTTTAAATTCCTTAAGCGCTAGATTCACAGTTGCCAGAGCACTGTTATTATCACCGGTAGTTGACTGCAGGCGCGCCTTTAGGCTCCAAGCGGGATAAAACTGACGGTTAAGCGCGAGTAAATCTTCGGCCAAAGCGATAGCGGTATCGTTATTGCCTTGTTGTTGATGAAGGCTAGCTAAATTAAATAATAGGGACTGGTTGTCTCTGTACCGCAAGGTCAATGGTGATAAATACTCTAGCCACAGCTCTCTTGAGCCTTCTGTCATGCTGCTACCATGAATACTTATAAAGCTAACATTTGTGCTTGCATCAAGGTCTAGTGCTTTCTGTAGGTGAATAACCGATTCACTAAAGCGGGCCGCTTTCACTAGCTCTTGGCTTAGGGCTGTTTGCCCTATAGGGTTGTTTTCATCAAGCTTTACCCACAGAGTTGCTGCGTCTAGAGCAGCTTGGTCAGCGCCAATATATTGTGCGATTTGCGTGGCACGAGCCGTAACAGAAGGGTCTTGTGTGCGATGGGCTTCTAATAAATAATTACCTAGGGCTAAGTCGTATAATTGGCGTTGCCCAGCCATTTCGGCCACAAGTAAAGCATAAAATGTATTCACGCTATACTTTGACTGCACAGGGGACTCGTCTTCACCGTTAACGGCGTAACTTGTATTTATGCAAATAAGTGCAACGATTAACCCTGTAAAAACCCGTTTAAACATACCAATATCCTGTGTGTGCAATGTTAATGATTGGGTCTAGGTGTAAGTTTTGCAAGCTAGTCCACCATTTTTGCGCATTTATGGATATAATACGGCTGTTTTCACTAAAGCAGAAACAATTGGCCGTTATTTTATGGTCAATTAATAGACAAAAAGTAGTTCATGACGTTATTAACCCTAGGTATTAACCATAAAACCGCGCCTGTTGCCGTTCGTGAGAAGGTAGCATTTGCACCCGATCATTTGTCTGCGCAGCTGCGCGAGGCAAATTCATCCCATGGGGTGCAAGAAATTGCCATATTATCGACCTGCAATCGCACCGAGCTGTATTTTACTGCCGAGCATAGTGATGCAAGTTTGTTACTAAAGTGGATGAACGAAATACACGACGTTTCATTAGACGAGCTAGAGTCATGCCATTACGTATTGACGGGTGAAGAGGCGGTTCAGCATATAATGAGAGTGGCCAGTGGCTTAGACAGTTTAATACTAGGCGAGCCACAAATTTTAGGACAAATGAAAAGTGCTTACGCTGTGGCCAAAGAAGCCGGAACCATTGGTCCAGAGCTAGACCGTTTATTTAGACAAACATTTACTATTGCTAAGCAAGTTCGTACCGACACTGCAATTGGACAAAACCCAGTATCGGTAGCCTATGCCGCGGTAAACTTAGCTCAGCGCATATTTTCAAGTCTATCTTCCAGTAAGGCGTTGCTTATAGGAGCCGGGGAGACAATCGATTTAGTTGCAAAACACTTAGTAGATGCAGGAGTTACCGATATAACGGTAGCTAATCGCACGTTGGCTAGAGCCGAGGCCCTAGCCGAACAATTTGGTGCAAAGGCAATATTATTATCTGACATTGCAGATGAGCTTTATAAAGCTGATATTGTTATCTCATCTACAGCCAGTCCACTGCCTGTATTGGGTAAAGGTACTGTAGAGAGTGCCATGAAAAAGCGTAAACATGCGCCAATGTTTATGGTGGACATAGCCGTCCCTAGAGACATCGAGGCAGAAGTAGCTGAGATCAATGACATCTATTTATATACAGTCGATGATCTAAAAGACATTATTGAAGAAAACGTGCGTCAACGCCAAGACGCAGCTAAAGCCGCTGAAGAGATAATAGAAGTGGGCAGCGCCGACTTTATGCGTCAACTGCGAAGCCTAGATGCCGTCACCACATTAAAAGCATTTAGAAATTACGCAGAAGAAATTCGAGATACAGAATTACAAAAAGCATTAAAGCGTTTGCAAAAAGGTGATGCACCAGAAAAAGTAATAAACACACTGGCTAATTTATTAACCAATAAATTAATACACCAGCCAACGGTGCAAATGCGTGATGCCAGTTCGCAGGGGCGTAAAGAAATAGTGGATTTGGTTCAAGAGCTATACCAACTTTCCGACAACGACCTATAAAGAATATTGAAAGCAACGGGGTTTACATACCGTCATACAATTTAAATAGAAATTTAAAAAAGATTATTAATACATTATGAAAAATTCGGTTAAGACAAAGCTAGAAACTCTAAGTGAGCGCTACGAAGAAATTGGGCACCTGTTATCTTCTCCAGAAGTTATCGGTGAGCAAAACAAGTTTCGTGCCTTATCTATGGAGTATTCTGAAATTGAGCCTTTGGTACAAACTTTTGCGGAGTTTAGTGAAGCTGAGGGTAATTTTGAAGAGGCTAAAATTCTTGTTCAAGATGAAGATCCTGAAATGCGTGAAATGGGTCAAGAAGAGTATAAGTCAGCTAAAGCTGAGATTGAACGCCTAGAAGCCGACCTGCAAATATTATTGCTACCAAAAGATCCGAACGATGGTAAAAATGTAATCGTAGAGATTCGTGCAGGGACTGGCGGTGACGAAGCGGCCATTTTCTCCGGTGATTTATTTCGTATGTATACCCGTTATGCAGAAAAGCGCGGCTGGAAGTTTGAAGTTATGAACTCAAACGAAGGGGATCATGGCGGCTATAAAGAAATTATTTTACGTATTGCTGGCGATGCGGTTTTCAGCCAGTTGAAGTTTGAATCGGGTGTGCATCGAGTACAGCGTGTGCCAGCAACAGAAAGCCAGGGTCGTGTGCATACGTCAGCTTGTACAGTGGCAGTTATGCCTGAGGTAGAGGACGAAGCCGAAGTTAATATTAATAAAGGTGACTTACGTGTAGACACTTTCCGCGCCAGCGGTTCAGGCGGTCAGCATGTAAACAAAACTGATTCGGCTATTCGTCTTACGCATTTACCAACAGGTATGGTGGTTGAGTGCCAGGACGAACGTTCGCAACATAAAAACCGCGCCCGTGCTATGTCGATACTTGCAACCCGTTTAAACGATGCGGTTACGCAAAAAGCGCAAGCAGAGCAGGCTGAAGAGCGTAAAAATTTAGTCGGTTCGGGAGATCGTTCAGAGCGTATTCGTACTTACAATTATCCGCAAGGACGTATGAGTGATCATCGCATTAACTTAACTTTGTATAAGTTAAATGAGCTAATTGAAGGCGATATGGATATGGTGGTTAAGCCATTAATACTTGAGCATCAGGCTGATCTATTAGCTTCTATGGGGGCTGATTAATTTCAAAACCCATAATGATAACAACACTAATATTGAATTAACTATGCCGGTTTTAAATCTTGTTACGTTAAAAAATGCGCTTGTATTAGGTGCCAACGAACTCAAAAACTCAGACACAGCTAAGTTAGATAGTGAATTGATTTTACTGTTTGTGATAGGTGCTCATCGCAATATTCTGTTTACCGATCCCGACCAATTATTAGATAAGGCTCAGCAAAAACACTTTATCGAGTTGATCGCTCGCCGTAATAATGGCGAGCCGGTGGCATACATTATTGGCACTCAAGGTTTTTGGAATTTAGATTTAAAGGTATCGCCCGATACCTTAATTCCTCGAGCCGACACCGAGTCGTTAGTTGAGTGGGTGTTAGAGCAAAATTTTACAGCGAAAACTATTTTAGATTTAGGCACTGGAACTGGAGCGCTAGCCTTAGCCTTGGCATCTGAGCTTCCCGAGGCTCAAGTATTAGGGTTAGATCTTATTGATAGCGCAGTTGCCCTTGCTGAAGAAAATCGACAGCGTAACAATATTCATAATGCGCGCTTTATTCAAAGCAGCTGGTTTAATCAAGTTCCGACACACATGCAGTTCGATTTAATAGTAACTAACCCGCCTTATATTGATAAACACGACATTCACCTTGGGCAAGGAGATGTTCGCTTCGAGCCTGTGTCAGCTTTAGTGGCTGAAGATGAAGGTTTTGCAGATTTATTTTTAATTGCAGATCAAGCTAAAGCATTTCTAACACCAGGTGGAGCCTTACTAATGGAGCACGGTTGGCAGCAAGCTGACGGTGTACAAAAAAAATTAAACGCAGCTGGTTATAAAGGTGTTGGATCGGGTAAAGATTACGGTGGCCATCAGCGTTTTACTTTCGGTTTTTTGAGTACCTAGGCTGCTCTGAAGCGATGACATGCCATTGTTTTTTAAATTCTTGAACCGTCTCTATATGTTTATCAGCCGCTAAATCTGAGCTAAACACAGTATGTTGGTGCAATAGAACCTTGCGTTTCATTGGTCTTAATACGTTTTTACTAGAGATAGGTTGGTTGGGGTGTTGGATCTCTACCCAGTCATCAGCCACGGTTTCATACTGACGCCAGTTAGTGCCCTTGTTCCAGCTAAATTTAATATCCTGAGAAAATAATTCAAAGACAGGGGTTTGAAATATATCGATTTGTACCTGCAAAAGATCGCTAGCATCTAGGCTAAAATCGTAAGTGCTATTGATTTGCTTAGCTAGCCGATAAGCTTGATCGAGAGAGGTTAAATAGCCATCTTTGTCATCATACTTGCCAAAATATTGCGTAGATT
>JAWUVO010000054.1:0-7966 GCA_034112325.1 Bermanella sp.
TAGTTAATTCAATATCGGCCGCTAATTTATGTCGTAGTACAGTGATTTTAGTCACGTAATAGGAGATGTTTGTAACTCCAAAATAGCCTGCTTATTGGCATGTTTGCAAAAAAATGATCAATATTCCGTTGTTAGCGAAGACTTTTACGCTTTCACTCGTATAAACCTTAAATACTTAAACTAAGTATTTAAAATATACAGGTGTACACTATGAACAAACTTGCAATAACTACCATTCTTCTGAGCCTCTCGGCTGTTTCAGCTTTATCCTATGCAGATATGGAAGGTGGGCACCATGATGGTGAAGGCTATAAGAATAAGGACGATAGTAAAGGTCACAAACATTTTTCACTGATGGATAGCAATAATGATGGATCACTATCAAAAGAAGAGTTATTAAGTTTTCATCAGCAGCGTTTTACGTCGATGGATGCCGATGCTGATGGTTTAGTTACGAAAGAAGAAATGAAAAATCATCGCCAAACTAAGCGTTTCATGCGTATGGACAGTAATAAAGATGGCGTTATTTCTGAAGAGGAAATGGTACTCTTTCACAAGTCTCATAATAAGCGTTCACACAAATTAAAGAATTCTGACGCTGAATAACATTTTCCTAAATGAGTTATACCATGAAGAGTCTACAGCAGCAGACTGATGAGGAACTTATGATATTGATTAAAGCGTTTAATCACGATGCTTTTTCGACGCTAGTTACAAGGCATTCCGATCGATTTTATGCGTTGTCTTATCGTACCTTGTTTAATCAGTCTGATGCTGAAGATATTGTGCAGGAGTCGTTTCTTAAGTTATGGCGAAAGCCAGATCTTTGGCAGGATAAAAAGCATAGCAAGTTTACTACATGGTTTTACCGCATTATTGTTAATGCTTGCTATGACTTGAATAAGAAAAAGTCCTCACAGGAAACCTCTCTCGTAGTTGATGATTATGAGCAAGTTGAAGAAAATGAAGACCTATCCCATCAGCAGCTTTCAGCCATTGACGTTGCCCTTAATAATCTACCAGAAAGGCAGCGTATGGCGCTTAATTTATGTTTTTATGAAGGGTTGAGTAATGCAGAAGCTGCAGATGTTATGGGGATTCGCTTAAAGGCCTTACAGTCTTTAATTATGCGAGGCAAAGCTACACTTAAAAATCAGTTCAATATCTTGGAGGAGAATGATCATGAATAAGAGCGATGAAAAACTTAACCAGTTATTGAATAGCTCTAAGCCTGTGCCTGCTAGTTCTAATTTAGCGCAGCGGATTATTTTTGAAGCAAAACCTCAGTCAGAATTTAAGGTGACTGCGGAGTATGATGAGAATTTTATTAAGCAGTTTTTAAGCAGTTTTATCTTCCCAAAACCGGCCTATGCATTAGCCTGTAGTATGTTGATTGGTATGCTTTTAGGTTGGCAGAATCCAGATTTCAGTTTGAATACTCTACCCTTGGTAGATATTGATAATGATTTAAGCAGTCTATTTTTGGCTGAGGTTAATTTTTATGAATAAAAAAATGAAAATATTTTTTTCACTGTCTGTTTTACTTAATGTATTACTGTTGGGCATTGTAATAGGTACCATCACAGGAGGTTTTGCTAAGTCACATATGAGGGCCGAGCATGATGCACCTGGAATGGAGCAGCGTTTGGTCGGTATACTCGCAGTATTACCGCCAGAAAAGAGTAAGGAGTTTTCTCAGCGAATTTCAAATCTGAAAACATTGAAACGTACCGATAAAAATCAGATGAAATCTGCAAGAAAAAATGTGATGCAAGTATTTGAGCAAGAACCTTTTGATAAAATTGCATACCAGAAAGCTGTTCAGGGATTAAACCAGTTGCACCAAGCACAGATGGAGATACGCGTGAACTTAATGGCTGATATGGCGGAGTATTTATCGCCAAAAGAACGTAGACAGCTATCTCACCTAATAATGAAACGTGGCGGAAGAAAAAATAGATAGATAAATTTTGTATTTTTCAGTCGTCCGCTTATTAAGCAATTTAAGTCCCTTCAGTATTTTTTACAAATGAACCAATGCGCTGGGGCTTGCCTGTCAGGTTACTAATATCAATATCAACATCAAAGGCTAGCTATGTTCAATCGATGATTTAATGGCAACATCACGATAAACTTAAATTTGTCTCACCACATAATGAATGTTTATTTTAAGGCTTTCGCGCACAGTGTGCCCTCCTACAGGTTTCGAGCACATATGGTTTATGGAGGACTGGCGGTATATTTATGAGTTATTTGGGCGTTTTAACTTAACTATCAGTGTACTTGGTCTAAGCTTAGTTAAATAACACTAAGGATTTGAGCATAATGATCAGTGCCGAACTTCACCCCCAAGAAACCCAGCGTATGGAAGAACTGCTGCGTTATGAAGTATTGGATACCGATGACGAAAAAGCACTGGATGAGCTGACTCAATTAGCCAGTGCCATCTGTGGTACTCCTATCTCGCTAATCTCCCTTGTAGACAAGGACCGACAGTGGTTCAAATCCCGTGTAGGTCTTGATGCACCTGAGACCCCAAGAAATATCGCTTTTTGCTCTCATGCCATTTTGCAAGACCATATATTTGAAGTACCAGATACGTTAGAAGATGAACGCTTTGTCGATAACCCTCTTGTGACAGGGGCGCCAGATATTCGATTTTATGCAGGGGCGCCTCTTGTAAGTAAAAGTGGTATGCCCATTGGCACCTTGTGTGTAATAGATAATGAACCTCACAAATTAGATGAAAAACAACAGCTGGCATTAAATACACTAGCCAAGCAAGTGGTTAGTCAATTAGAGCTGCGTCTCCATAACCGTCATTTACAGCGTATGCAAAAAAATCAGCAGCAAATATTTGCAGTCATGTCCCATGATTTACGTTCTCCTTTTAACGGGATTTTGGGCTTATCAAAAGCTTTGCGTGAAAAAGCAGGCACACTTAAACCAGAGCGTCTGGCTAAAATGGCCGATGGTATTTTAGAGTCCTCATTGAAAGTGTATCAATTATTAGATGAAATTTTACAGTGGTCTAGTAATCAATTAGGGGCGATTCAATTAGAATTAAAAGCAATACCTATAAATCCACTGATCATAGAAACATTAGACTTGATGAAAGATAGCTTGGAATTGAAAAAAATTAATATCACCCACCATGCTCATGAAAATGCGGTGGCCATGGCCGATGTTAATTTAACCAAAACGATTATTCGTAATTTGTTGGCAAACGCCATCAAATATACTCCAGAGAACGGCAGCATACAAATAGAAACTCAAATGGTTGGTAGCAATATTCAATTGGTTATGACTGACACTGGAAAAGGTATTCCCCTAGAAATAATAGACGAGCTCTTCAGCGATAGCGTCGCTAGTCAACCTGGTACCCAGGGGGAGTCTGGGCATGGCTTAGGCTTAAGTTTATGCGGCGATTTTGCTCGTAAGCAGCAAGGTACCTTATCTCTAGATAAGGATTATAAAGAGGGAGCTAAATTAATACTAAGTCTTCCACGAGGAGCCTAGCTTTGGCACAACACGTTATTCACGCAAGTGTATATTTTAGCCCTAAGCAGTCAACTCCCTAAACTTTATCGCCTGTGACTTAATGTCTTTAATATCTTTTTCACTTTTACGCTCTAAGTTTTTTAACATAAAACCCATACGCGGATTATTTTTAAAAGTATCGGCGTGAGTGTCTAAAAAATCCCAGAATAATGTGGTGAACGGGCAAGCGTCATCGCCCACAGCTTCACTGGGATTAAAGCGACAGTTCTTACAGTAATTACTCATCTTGTTAATGTAGTTGCCGCTAGCCACGTAAGGCTTCGATGCCATAATGCCATTATCAGCGTACTGGCTCATACCCAAAGTATTAGGTAATTCGACCCATTCAACAGCATCAACGTAGACCGCTAAATACCATTGATGAATCTGTTTTGGATCAACACCATAAAGCAGTGAAAATAATCCAGTAACCATTAATCGCTGAATGTGGTGTGCATAACCGTAGGTTAATGTTTGTTTGATGCTTTGACTCATACAAGTCATATCAGTGTCTCCTGTCCAATAAAAATCAGGTAGATTCTGTTTAGCCTCTAACGCATTCATGTCTAGCCAGCCGGGCATGTGCATCCAATATAAACCTCGCACATATTCACGCCAGCCCAATATTTGGCGAATGAAACCTTCAACTGCAGCTAAAGGAGCCTGTTTTTCTCGGTGATAAAGTTCGGCTGTCTGAATAACCTGCAGTGGGTGCAATAATTTCATATTTAATGCCGTTGAAATTAACGAATGATTTAAGAAGGGCTCATCCATCCACATTGCATCTTGGTAGTCGCCAAAGTTTTCTAAACAGTTTTCAAAGAATCGAGACAGCGCTTGCTGTGCTTGTACCGGTGTGATCGGCCAGTGTAATTGCTCGAGGATACCAGGATGATCAGGAAATTTTTTATTAACTAAATCAATCACTGTTTGGGTTATTTTATCAGCTGGCCACGACAGCGTTTTAGGGATGTCCTGTGGTCCTTCTTTTTTAAATGACTTACGATTAGATTGATCGTAATTCCACTTGCCACCCAGTGGAGTTTTTTTATCTTCCATAAGTATCTGATATTTTTTGCGTAATTCTCTATACCAGTATTCTAAACGTAACTGTTTTTTATCTCCTGCCCACTGTTTAAAATCTTTAGGGGTAGAAAGAAAGTGCTGATCGTTTAATTGTTTAAACGGCACATCGTATTGCTTGCAAGTATTAACCAATGACTCGAAGACACGATAATCACCAGGTCTAACAAACCATACCTCTTCTGGCTGTTCTGTGGTAATTGTATGCGCTAATGCTTCTGCCAAGTCGCTAAACTGCTCATCTTCTAAAAAGTGATACTGCAACGGCAAGCCTTTTTCGCGCAGCTCTTGTGCAAAATGCCTCATCCCTGATAGAAAAAGTGCAATGCGCTGCTTGTGTGACCAAACATGTGTCGATTCTTGATTAACCTCAGCCATCCAGAAGCAATCATTATCGATATCTACGTCATTAAAAATTAGAGAGTCGCGATCAAGCTGATCTCCCAAGATAAGATAGAGTCTACGCATGTTTAATATCCGAACCTTTTTGGGTTGGTTTATGGCGCCGACAACGCTCAGAGCAATATTTAACCTCAGCCCAACAACTTTGCCATTTTTTGCGCCAGTTAAAGGGCTTATCACACACAAGGCAAATCTTACTGTCTAGATGTAATTTGTTATGGGCCATTGTCTGTATCGCCTAGTCATTACGCAGTCTGAATTGTTGTTTTATGAGATCAATTATTTAAATACGTCAGAATAACGATAGCTGATCAGTTTTAATTTTTAATTTTGTCTTCGCAGTACTTTTTTTGCTACCTTTAGCCTTACGCTTACGGCTTCCATGTTTGGCATTAAGTGCTTTTGCCTGTTCCCAAAATTCTGGGTGATGCTTTTTAAAATCGGTAAACTTAGCACGCGCTTCACGTAAAGCGGTAACATGCTCAACAATGGGTAGCGGATAAGCTTCGCCAATAACACAGCCTTTTTGTTGCTGCATGGCCACAGGCATGGTCCAAGGTTGGTGAATATAATCGTCACTATACTCTGACAATTCCGGTACCCAGCGTTTAATAAAAACACCCCTAGGGTCTTGGTCTTGTGATTGTTTTACTGGGTTATAAATACGCATGGTATTAATACCCGTTGTCCCCGATTGCATCTGTATTTGACTATAATGAATGCCAGGCTCGTAATCGGTAAAGCATTGGGCCAAATGCCAAGCAGGTCGCTGCCAATGCAGCCATAATTGGTAGGATGAAAAAGAGACTAGCATGGCGCGCATTCTAAAATTTAACCAACCCGTGTGTCGCAGACAACGCATGCAGGCATCAATAAAAGGATACCCCGTATTACCTGTCTTCCACGCTTCAAAAAAGTCTTCGTTAAACTCATTTTCACGCAGACCATTAAATACAGGCAACATATTACATGTTTCAAACAGAGGCTCTGTTTCGAGTTTCTGCATGAAATGGCAATGCCAATGCAAACGACTATCAAAAGATCGTAACGAACGCTTCCAGGCGACTTCAAGCTCTGGTGTTTTAGCGTACTTACGCAATTTCTGTACAATCTCTCTTAAAGACAATGTACCAAAAGTAATGTGAGGACTCAGTCGAGAACAACTGCGGAATGCGGTTAATGGCGACGACATATCAAAAGTATAATGTTTTCCACGCTTGTTAAGAAAACTTTTAAAACAATCTAAAGCTAGGCTACGACCGCCTACTTGTAAGTGATTATTTTCATCACTCTCAAGCACGGTTAAATTAAGCCCTGGTAAATTAAGCACCGACAAATCCAGTACAGTCAAATCAAGTTCTGCGCGATCGCTATAGGTGTTCAGTGATTCTATTTTTGCTAAAGATGTAGGCGCCACGGATTTTTCGCGGACCATGTATTTTTCCCAATGATGGGACCAGCGGTCTCGATCATTAAAACGCCTGAATACACCATAGGCTTCAGATTCATGCCATTTTATCTTATTTTTAATGCACCATATATTGACATCTTTGTCGCGCTGATAAGTCCATAAATTACCGCTTTCTTGATGCGAATATAGACCTATAATATTAAAGTGTGCTGCAAGTTTTTTAAATACAGAAATGACATTATCGTGCTCTACCCATAATCCTTGCCCAAGATTTAGCAGTGCTTGATTTAATTCCATGAGGGAGTTGGCAATAAAACGCCAGTGACGCGCAGAGCTATCGGGTAACTGCCAATAGTCAGGTTCAACTACGTATAAGGGCAGTACTTTAATACCCTTATGTTGTAGAGAAGCAGCAATAGCCAGGGGTTCGTGATCGTGAATTCTAAGGTCACGCTTAAACCACACGATTACAATGGACTCTTTTGGTGTAGATTTCATCATTTGATTATATAACTATTATATAAAAGCATGTTGCGAATTTTATACGTATTGCTCATATATTTTGTATTTCAAAAAAACAGCCGCATCATGAAATTAAACCAACTCTCCACAAATAATCACATTAGTAGCTGAAAAAACATTATCCCATGAGCAACCACTACCAACGTCGTTACTCTTAACCTTAAGGCCAAATAATAGTCAGGTCTTTTTATAGTTTTTATCACAAACGCTTCTAACAGATAAAGTGCCACAAAACCCAATGCCATTATAACTAATACAACTGCAGGGTCGGCCAATAAAAAGGCAAACCACGCACTCAATGTTATAACATTAGAAAGCAAAGCAATGCGCTTTATCTTAACCGGCTCATTTACGACCTGGCCCCATAAGGTGCCTGCCATAAAACTTAAGATCAGCAAACCATAAGTAAGAAACCATTGAATACCCATCAAGTCTAGAAAGCTTTGATTAGTCAGATCAATATAGAAGGCCAAAAAGAATGGCAGTGCGCGAAGGTAAGTTAGTAACTTAATTAAATTTGAATTATTCATAATGACTCATATAAATATCGTGCCAATAGCATCAGAAATAGTATAGCTTAAGTTATACTTTATAAATTTGCTGGGTGATAGCTAGACTTACTATGTCTTTCATTTTATCATAAACATGATTAGTCGCTTTTTGTTAGCCATTAAGGCCAATAGATAAAAGTATAAAGCACCAATAAAGATCGTTAAATGGCTATACTGATTTTGACATCCTACTCCGATCTTAGCCGATACTTAAATTTATAGTTATTATATTACGCACAGGATTAATTATATGCACGATAACACGCTACTATTATTGTCCGGCATATGTTTTGTCGGTATTGCTTGTCAATGGGTGGCATGGCGTCTTAAACAGCCTGCAATTATATTTTTACTGCTAGCAGGTATATTGTCAGGCCCCGTGTTTGGTATTCTAGATCCCGATGCTCTTTTTGGTGAATTATTCTTTCCTATTGTTTCCTTGGGTGTAGCAATAATT
>JAWUVO010000055.1:0-19364 GCA_034112325.1 Bermanella sp.
GTATTTTCTCGCTTTTTGGAAGCTTTTTGTGTGCTTCTTTAATGTATGTTTGGAAAAGGCTATAAGTTAACCCATTTCTACCTTGCCCAAAAAGCCCGCCGTTGATAGTGTATGCTGCAAAATAAATATTATTACCATCTATGGAATCTACGGATGTTTAAAAAATTAAGAGGTATGTTCTCAAGTGACCTATCTATTGACCTTGGAACAGCAAATACCCTGATCTACGAAAGAGAAAAAGGTATCACTTTAAACGAGCCGTCAGTAGTGGCTGTTCGTATACAAGGTAATCAAAAGTCAGTAGCCGCAGTGGGTACCGAAGCGAAGAGAATGCTGGGCCGTACGCCCGCCAATATTCAAGCCATTCGTCCACTTAAAGACGGTGTAATTGCCGACTTTCAGGTGACTGAAAAAATGCTTCAGCATTTTATCAAACAAGTGCATCAAGATAGCTTTTTCACCCCTAGCCCAAGGGTACTCGTTTGTGTGCCATGTAAATCAACCCAAGTTGAGCGTAAAGCGATTCGTGAGTCGTGCATTGGCGCAGGCGCTCGCAAGGTATATTTAATTGAAGAGCCAATGGCTGCGGCTATTGGTGCAGGACTTCCAGTGGAAGAAGCCAGCGGTTCTATGGTGGTTGATATTGGTGGTGGTACCACTGAAATTGCGATCATATCTCTTAACGGAGTGGTTTATAGCGAATCGGTTAAAGTAGGTGGCGACAAATTTGACGAAGCGATTGTGACTTACGTACGTCGTAACTACGGTTCATTAATTGGTGAAGCAACGGCTGAGCGAGTTAAACAAGAAATTGGTACCGCTTATCCTGGTGCTGAAGTGAGAGAGATTGATATTAGAGGTCGTAACCTAGCCGAAGGTATCCCGCGCTCATTTACTTTGAACTCCAATGAAATTCTTGAAGCCTTGCAAGAATCGTTAGCGACGATTGTTCAGGCGGTTAAAAGCGCTCTTGAGCAGTGCCCGCCAGAATTCGCGTCTGACATTGCGTCACGTGGACTTGTTTAAACGGGTGGCGGGGCAATGATACGCGAGTTAGACAAACTATTAAGCGAAGAGACAGGTTTACCAGTGATTGTTGCGGACGATCCGCTAACGTGTGTGGCCCGTGGTGGCGGTCGTGCGTTAGAAACAATGACTGATTTACAGTTAGAATTATTGGCCTCTGACGAATATTAATTGATCGCTAAGCTAACACTGTTTTGGTGTTAGCTTGTGATTATGTAATTTTAAGGAGTTCGCCATTAAAGGTATATTCTCATCAGGCCCAGCGCTAGGATACCGTCTTTTTATGGCGGTTTTTCTGTCTTTGAGTATCCTGCTTGCTGAGCAGTACTTATCCCCAGCGGCCCATGTGCGCTCTTTCCTTGGTATCTTTATTACGCCTGTGCATTGGGTAGCGAGCATCCCTGGTCAATTAGGCGGATGGGCTGAAGATGCCGCCGTTAGCCGTGCTACTTTGCAAGAAGAGAATGAGCGCTTACGCCACGAGGCTTTAATCCTAAAGCAAAAAGTTCAGCAAATGGTGTCCTTAAGAGCTGAGAATAATCGTTTTCGCGAACTCTTTAATGCATCAGAGCAGCTAGAAGATAAGGTATTAGTGGCCGAACTTATTGGCGTAGATCCCGATCCATATACTCATCAAATTATTTTAAACAAAGGTTCCAAACAAGGTGTTTTCAAAGGGCAGCCAATTTTAGATGCCTACGGCTTGATGGGACAGGTAATAGAAGTAATGCCTTATACCAGCCGTGTATTGTTGGTAGCCGATTCGAACCATGCTATTCCAGTGCAAGTAAATAGAAACGGAGTGCGCGCTATTGCAGTAGGGTCTGGTAATTTAGACGAACTTGCGCTTATTTATGTGCCCGATACAGCCGATATACGTGAAGGCGATCAGCTCGTCAGTTCTGGTTTAGGTAGCCGTTACCCTAAAGGTTATCCTTTGGGGCAAATAACCAAAATTGAGCACGACCCTGGTCAGCCATTCGCCATTGTATCGGCTAAGCCTGCAGCCAATTTAGATCGATCTCGTTATGTGTTGTTAGTGTTTTCTGACGCCAGTGCATTGCCGGATATTTTAGAAACATTAAAAGCGCAAGCAAAAGCAAAAGATGAAGCTTCAAGTTTAGAAGATGAAGTCAGAGTTGAAGGCTCTCAAGGTTATATGGAGGAAGGGCAATGATGCGCGCGTATGCAGTAATCCTCCCTACGTTTTTTGTGGCTTTTGTATTAGCTATTTTTCCCATGCCTAGAATGTTGGACTATATCCGTCCCGAATGGGCGGCCATGACCCTGATTTTCTGGGTGTTGGTCAGCCCTAGTAAAGCAGGAATCTTTTTAGGCTTTGCAATAGGTTTGTTGGTGGACGTATTGCATGGCGACCTATTGGGGCAGAATGCCCTGTGCTTAAGTGTGCTGGCTTACCTTTGTTTATTGCTGCAGTCTAGAATGCGGTTATACAATTCAGTGCAGCAAGGATTTTTAGTATTTGTGCTGGTGGGTCTGTATTTATTAATGGGTTATTGGATTGAATCGATTATCTTGGGGCAAGGAAAAATGGCGCTGTTGTGGCCGTCGGTGGGCAGCGCGCTAATATGGCCCTTATGGTACAACGTGATGCTGGCTATTAGATCGTATTTTAGGTCGTGAAATGGCCGTTCTATTATTAGCATCCGCGTCTCCAAGGCGCAAAGAACTGTTAGAGCAAATTGGAGTCAACTGTATTACTCGATCTATGGACATAGACGAATCGGTTCTCGTTAATGAAATAGCCAGCGATTACGTACAACGCTTGGCTTTAGAAAAAGCTAAACAAGGTTTAGCTTACAGCAAAGGTTTACCAGTATTAGCAGCTGATACCAGTGTGGTTATAGGCGGTAAAATATTGGGCAAACCTGAATCACCACAAGATGCCATTAGCATGCTTACAATGTTGTCAGGTAAGCAACACCAAGTTATTACAGGTGTAGCATTAATGCGTAATAAAGGTAGTAGTCAACAAGTCGAAAGTGCATCAATTATTACCGATGTATATTTTTTAGAGTTAACGCAGCAGCAGATTCAAGCCTATGTGGCGACACAAGAGCCCATGGATAAAGCTGGTAGCTATGGTATACAAGGTAAAGCTGCGGTATTTGTAAAGCGTATAGAAGGCAGTTACAGCAATGTAGTGGGTTTGCCACTAGAGCAAATAGGAATGATGCTGCATCGATTTAATATTCCTATTTGGAGCGCTTAATTTTAACCGCACAAGTCAATCACATCATTGAATCACGGTTATCAGATAAGCCAACAGAATTTTAATTTTAGGGTGCCTGCATCGCAGGTAAAAAACGTCATGAATACGGAAATATTGTTAAATGTGACGCCAACGGAAACCCGCATGGGTTTAGCCGAAAACGGCGTTCTACAAGAAGTTTACATCGAGCGCACAAACTGCCGTGGTATCGTCGGTAATATTTACAAAGGTAAAGTGGTGCGTGTATTACCTGGTATGCAGGCTGCTTTTGTTGAGGTAGGTCTAGAGCGTGCCGCTTTTATTCATGCGGCCGATATTCAAGGTCCGCTAAAAGACAGTGAAGCTGCGAAGCGTAATCCAGATGCTATTGCTAGTTTACTGCATGAAGGCCAGAGTCTTGTGGTGCAGGTAACTAAAGATCCTATTGGTACAAAAGGCGCTCGCCTGACCACTCATTTGTCTATCCCATCTAGATACCTTGTTTTTATGCCACACACTCAGCATGTGGGCATTAGCCAAAGAATTGAAGCAGAAGAAGAGCGTGAAAGGCTGCGTAACTTGGTACAGTCTTGCATGGCAGCCGAAGGTTTACCTAAAGAATGTGGGTTTATACTTCGTACTGCTGCAGAAGGTGCTGGCGAAGATGAAATTTTATCTGATACTCGCTACCTGCAAAGGGTTTGGAATAAGGTTGAAGAGCGCACAAAAACAGCACAAGCGCCCTCTGTAATCTATGAAGAGTTACCTTTACATTTACGCACGTTCCGAGATTTTATTCGTCCAGACGTTGATAAGGTATTAATTGATTCGAAAGAAAACTTCCAAAATGCTCAAGAGTTCGCTAAATCTTTTGTGCCCGAAGTTACCGATAAATTAGAGTATTATCCTGGTGAACGCCCGATATTTGATTTGCATGGCATAGAAGATGAAATTCACAAAGCACTTGATCGTAAGGTGCAACTTAAATCTGGTGGGTATTTAATTATTGATCAGACCGAAGCCATGACCACAGTAGATGTAAATACTGGTGGTTTTGTAGGGCATCGAAATTTAGAAGAAACTATCTTTAAAACAAATTTAGAAGCCGCTACTTCCATCGGTCGTCAGTTAAGACTGCGTAACTTGGGCGGTATAATTATTATCGACTTTATTGATATGTTAGATGTAGAGCATCAGCGTCAAGTATTACGGATGTTAGAAAAAGTATTAGAAAAAGATCATGCTAAAACGAAAATCTCTCAAGTATCCGATTTAGGTCTAGTTGAAATGACCCGTAAACGCACACGGGAAAGTCTAGGCCAAATGTTGAGCGAGCCTTGTCCTCATTGTGATGGCCGTGGTCATATAAAAACAGCCGAAACCGTGTGCTATGAAATGTTTCGTGAGCTGATCAGAGAGGCTCGCGTTTATGATGCATCGGGCTATTTGGTGTTAGCATCACAAACTGTAATTGACCTACTGCTAGATGAAGAAAGTCATAGTCTGGCAGACTTAGAAAACTTCATAGGTAAAACCATCAAGCTGCAGGTGGAACCTATGTATGGTCAAGAACAATACGATGTAATATTACAGTAATAATATCCCATGAAACAATTTACAATAAGGCAGAGCTTAAACACATTTAACTTGTTTTTTATAACAGTGTTTTTAGTGTTGGCGCTCTATAGTGCCTTAGGCCAGCAAATATTTCCCTATGTGGGTCAATATAAATACGACATAGAACGCTATCTAAGCGATCAGTTAAATGGCGATATTAATATTAGCGCTCTAACGGGTGGAATGGATGTACTAACTCCTTCTATACATTTAGAAGGGATAACCTTGAGTGCATCTGAAGACCAAGCACTTCCCAGTTTATCTATAGCCGCAATCGATCTTGTATTAGATCCAAGGGCATCTCTTTTTAATCTAGCCCCTGTGTTTAAAAGTGTGAGCATTTCAGGTTTGTCGGTTTTTATCACAGAAGCGACATCTCAAAGTAAAGACGTTGGCAAAGATAACAGCGCGATTATTCAAAAGTTTATAGAATCGTTACTGCTGCAACAAAACTTAGAATTGAATAATGTAACGGTCGAACTAACAAATATAGACGGCGTAGAGCGATTTAATCTTAATCATATTTCTATGGTTGGAGACGGTTATAATCGACTAATAACTGGCAGTGTAAGCTTTGGAGATAGTGATCAAGTAAAGGCCGGTATTCGATTGTATAGTGAAGGAAGTCCATACGATTTAGAAAGTTTTTATGCCAGAGGCGTATTAGACTTACCGAATGTAGCGCTCGACTACTGGATTGAAAAATTTTCAGATATTTCAATTTTTGATGAATTCGATGCTATGGCTCAAGTAAGTCTAGAGTTCGAACAAGGGTTGTTAAATTATGCCAAATTAAACCTCGTTACCACTGAAATAAAACTACCTAACTTAGAGCCTATTAAAAATGTAAGTACTGAGGTGTGGCTGAAGCAAAGTAACGCTGATACTTGGAATATGTGGTTAAAGGAAGGGGGTTTTGCTTTCAAGGATAAAAAATGGTCTTTACAAGATATGGGTTTAAAATTATCGAAGACCGAGAAAGGTAATCGCTGGCATAGTTATATTAAGAGTGCAGACATTGAATATAACTATAACTTAATTCGTGATTTAGGAATTATGCCTACTAGTGTTGAAGCAATCTATAACGACATTAAGCCTACTGGTATATTAAATAACTTAAATATTATTTTCCAACAAAGCAATATTGTTGGTAATGACGGGCAAGCTAAAGAGCAAGATGTTAGCTTTACGTTAGCTAGTGACCTAGTAGGAATCTCGACCAAGGCTACTAATAATATACCTGCATTAAGTAATATATCTGGTGTGCTTGCTGCTAATAAAACCAGTGGTAGAGTGCAGTTTGAAGGGTCTGATATGAAAATTGATTTCCCAAATCTATATAATAATCCTTTTGAAATTACTACTGGTAAGGGTCAGGTCGATTGGTTAATTGATAAGCGTGGAGTACAGGTTCTAGGTAATGGGTTTGATATGGAGTTACCTTTAATTTCTTCACTTAAAGGTGGCTTTGATCTACTTATTCCTAAAGCTGATAGTGGTAACACAGGTATTATAGAGCTTAATCTATCAACTACTAACACTGATGTTAAGGCTCATCCTAGTTTGGTTCCTAAGGTCGTGCCTAAAACATTAAGCGATTGGTTAACCAGTGCATTACAGGGTGGGGAAATTAATAACGGACAATTCTATTTTTATGACTCTATTGGTAACGACAGTTCCGACCCAGTAATGGAGTTATATCTTGATGCTAAAAATTCTGAACTAGCCTACCTAGACGGCTGGCCTTCCATTAAAAATCTAAATGGCCAAGTGTTTGTTGAAGGTGCAGACGTTTTTGGCAAATTTAAATCGGCTACCACTCTAGGTGGAAAATTAACTGATGCACAAATAGCTTTTAAAGGTGGCGTAGATCCTTATTTATGGCTGCAAGCAAATGCTATCGGTAAAGGATCTGAGTTATTCTCGTATTTTAAAACCACACCATTAAAAGGACTTGTCAATAATGTGTTTAAAGAATGGGGTTTAACTGGTAGTCAAAAAACTTCTTTGGCTTTAAAGATTCCTATGTCTGGGGATTTGACCTCTTTAAAAACTGAGGTAAATGTTGCAGTTAAAAACTCCGATCTTGCTTTAAACGATATTGGTCTCAGCGTAGATAAAATTAATGGCACCATCAACTACAGTACAAGTACCGGACTAACCTCGCCTAAGCTAATTGGAAATGTTTGGGGTGAGGAGATGACCTCGCGTATCACTACTAAAATGTATGGTCGAGATATGAGTAGCGATATTCAGTTTGAAGGTATGCTGAATACTATAAAATTTAAAGATTGGCTAAAGCTTTCTTTATTAGAGCCATTATCGGGCAGCAGTTATGCCCAAGCTAATATGTTAATTGATACACGCAAGACAGGTTTTACAGGTCTTAAGTTTTCTTCAAGATTAAAAGGTATAGAATTAGATCTACCAGGCGAATTTGAAAAATTAGCTGAGCAAGAACAAGAACTAGTAGGAAGTTTAGAGTTAAATCAGGGGCAGTTGCTAAAGCTGTCTTACGACAACCGGATTAATTTAGCTATGCAATTAAGGCAAGGGAAGGTGATCTCAGGACAAATAGCTTTGGGAGAGACTGAAGCGCACTTACCATCAGAACCTGGGGTAGTTGTTGATGGCCATATTAGTCGTTTTGATTTAAACAAATGGTTAGATACCTGGAATACTATTCAACAATCTAAGTATGCTGAGCCTACAAAAAATAAAGTTAATGGCAATAAAGCGGTAGTTTTGAATGCGGAGTCAATAGAGAGTTCAAACCCTATTCGGTTATTGAATTTAACGACTGATTTATTTCAATATAATAATTTTAAATTCAAGCAGGCTAAAGCAATAATAAAACACTCTAATGATGTCTGGCAGTTTAATATTGATGCACCTATTGCAAAAGGTATAATTACCTTAGATCTACCAAAGCCTATTAATATAGATTTAGAGTATGTGCATTGGCCAATGATAATGCCGACTGACGAGATTGATAAAAAATCAGACCCGTTAGCAGGGGTAGATCCAAAAGTTTTTCCTGCAATGGAGTTTAAAGTAGATGAGATATTTATAGGTCCAACTAATTATGGTCGCTGGAACTTAACTGTAAAGCCAATAAAAAATGGTGTTAGATTTGTCAATATAGATGGAGCAGTTAAAAAGTTAAATGCTAAAGGTAGCATTGAATGGATTAAGACTGAAAAATCTATCTCAGGTGATACTGCATTAAATGTAAACGGCAAGCAAACAACCAAGGCAAGTCTATTATTAACCAGCTATGACGTAGCAGGTATTCAAAAAGCTTGGCGCACTAAACCGGCTATTGAAGCGGAATACGGCAAAGTTAACACGGTGTTAAATTGGTCGGGCAGTCCGCTTGACCCTGTTACTTCATCTATATTTGGTAGCTTAGATGTTAATCTAAAAAAAGGCCGCTTTATAGAAGCTGGTAGTGCAGGATCATTAAGCGCATTTGGGTTGCTTAATTTTTCGGCTATAGGTCGTCGCTTAAGGTTAGATTTTAGTGATATTTACGAGAGCGGTTTTCATTTTGATAGTGTAAAAGGCCGAACTATAATAAAAGATGGTGTGATAAAGGTAGTTGACACATTAGAAGTAGACGGGCCATCTGCCAAGTTTCAATCATCAGGTACGGTTGATTTAAATACCAAACAGTTAAATCAAGAACTATCGGCTACATTTCCAGTAACTGGAACGCTGCCGTTAATGGCTATTTTAGCTGGTTTTGCGCCTCCAGTTGCTGCATCACTTTTTGTTGGTGAGCGTTTGGTAGGCGATCGAATTGAGAAATTTACTAGTGCAACTTATAAACTCTCGGGTACTTGGGATGCGCCTAAATTAGATTTAGTAAAACGTTTTGATAACGATATAGAAGGCAAACAAAGTAAATCGTTTTGGAACAGAATGGGCGATTTTTTTGGTATCGGGGACGATTAATGAAAGTTGCAGTTGCTCAGATGACAAGTGGAAAAGACCACGTAGAAAACTTTATAGTAGCCGAAAGTCTGGTTGTGAAAGCGGCTAAGCAGGGCGCTAAATTAATTTTGTTACCTGAAATGTTTGCTTGTATTGGAATTAATAATCAGAGCGAGCTTGCACACAAAAATTTTACTACTGAAAAACTAGAGCTATTGATAGGCCGTTGGGCTAAGGTAAATTCAATATATATCGTGGCTGGATCATTACCTTTTTCTAGTCCAACTAAAGGCAAAGTATATGCCGCTAGTATGGTTTTCTCACCGCAAGGTAAGTTGATTGCTCACTATAATAAAATTCATTTGTTCGACGTTAATGTGGCAGATGAAAAAGGCAGTTATCGTGAATCAGACACGTTTGAACCTGGCCATACCCCGGTAATAGCGAACATAGAAAATTTGAAGTTGGGTTTAAGTATTTGCTATGACCTACGCTTTCCTGAGCTTTATCAAATTTATCAAAAGCAACAGTGTAACTTTATTACAGTGCCATCAGCATTTACTTATAAGACGGGGGAAATGCATTGGGAAACGCTATTAAAAGCCAGAGCCATTGAGACTCAAACTTATGTCCTAGCAGCCAATCAGTGTGGGGTTCATGAAGATGGGCGAAGAACCTGGGGACATAGCATGATTGTGTCTCCTAATGGAGAGATACTAGCCGAAATTGCTCAGCCCAAAGTTGATATTATAGTGGCTGACTTAGATTTAGACGCTCAGCAATTAATCCAACAATCCATGCCATTACTAACTCACAAGCGCTTATGAGCTAAACAAGCCCTACAATATTTTGATACAAAAAAGGCCCATTATAATAATGGGCCTTTGCTATTTCTACTAGAGTGATAAGTTTGAATTACACTTCTTTGTAATGCTCTTTAATCGCTAAAAACAATTTTCGAGCTGCCGTCTTCCCTGTATTTTTCTCGGCGTCAGGGTTAGCTTCCTTTTCTTTTTGTTCTTTTACCGCATTACGAATAAGCGCGCGTAAGTTTTGCATATCTATTACTTCAAATTCGTCTGCAAAATCCTTCACGGCCTCATTACCTTCGTTGATTAAACGATCGCGCCATTTTTCTTGCTGATGCAATATACGGTTATATATTTCGCTACTTGGATTAAGCATGTCCATCGCTTCTTGCACGGCTTCTAGATCTTCTGAACGCATAATACGACCTACAAATTGTAGGTGACGGCGTTTAGCTTCATTCTTTTTAATGCGATGCCATTCTTCAACAGCTTTCATCATAATGTCAGATAGTGGTAACTTACTAAGCTGCTTTTTTGGTAGTTCACAAATTTTTTGCCCTAAAGCTTGAAGAGCATGCATCTCCCTTTTTACCTGCGACTTACTAGGGCCAGAATACTCTTCAAACTCTTCTTCAATATCGGTCATACATAAATCCTAAAAATAAAATGCGGCGGCTAACCCTAGGAAAGCAAAAAACCCAACAACATCGGTTACTGTCGTCAGCACAACACTGCCAGCAAGGGCAGGGTCAATCTTCATTCGTTTTAAAAATACAGGCAAAAATGCACCTGCAACAGCGGCTACGACTAAATTAATAACAATAGCTAAGCCAATAATAATTGAAAGTTTAACGTCTCTAAACCAAGCGAATGTCACCGCGGCAATCACTAACGCCCACAAGATGCCATTACTGAGCCCTACAATAAACTCTCGATTTAATAACCAACCCACATTATTTGAGTCAATATGCCCAATGGCTTGTCCGCGAATTACCAGTGTTAGTGTCTGGCTTCCAGCAACACCACCCATGCTAGCAACAATTGGCATTAACACAGCTAACGCCACCACTTGATCGATGGTGCCTTGAAACATACCAATAACAGCGCTTGCAAGTAATGCCGTTAATAAATTAATGCCTAGCCAAACAGCACGGCGTCGGCTGGTTTTAAATGCAGGCGCAAACGTATCTTCATCTTCATCTAGACCAGCCATGCTCATTAATGAGTGATCACCATCTTCACGGATTACATCAACCACATCATCTATGGTGATTCGTCCTAGCAGTTTGCCAGTCACTGTATCTACCACGGGTGCTGATATTAAGTCATGGCGTTCAAATATTTTGGCTACATCAGAATCTTCCATATCTGCAGGAATGGTAATGACGTCGGTATTCATAACTTCACGAACAGTGGTGTCGCCATCGGTGACTAAAATTTTATTAATGGGCAACGCCCCAATAAACTCATCACGACGGTTAACCACTAATAATGCGTCAGTCATATCAGGTAAACTGCGATGACGGCGTAAATAACGTAATACTACTTCTAAGGTGATATCGGCGCGCACGGTTACCGTATCGGTATTCATCAAACCGCCGGCGCTGTCTTCTGGATAGGACAGTACCGCTTCTACTCGAGCACGATCCTGACTGTCCATACTGGTCAGTACTTCACGGGTTACGGCTATTGGTAGGTTTTGCAGAAGATCGGCTACGTCATCGGCGTCTAAGTCCGTCATGGCATTGGCCACTTCTTGGACGCTCATTTGATTCAGTAGCCAGGTTTGCAGCTCATCACTTAAATGCTGAAGTACTTCGCCTTCATTATCGTCTTCAATTAATTCCCAAAGTAACTTACGTTCTTTAGGTGGAGATGATTCTAGTAGGTGGGCAACATCGGCTGGCTGCAAGTCGCCGTTAATAATACGACGGGCCTGCGCAATTGCACCGCTGTCTAAAGCAATGCCAAGGTGTTTGATTTTATTTAGCTGTCTTTCGCCCCTAGGCATAAGCTACCTCGTGTCTTAGCATGCAATTGTACCTTTAAAGGTACAATCAGGCTATGGCTTAAGTATAGCCTAAGGCTTTGTGAGCTTATGATTTATCAGGGTTTTTTTAGGTTTTTTCAGAATGTTACGGAGTTTTCTACTCGTCTTCATCAAATCTATTGTTGATTAAATTAAGCACCGCTGCCATAGCAACGGCCTCGTCATCACCATCCACCTTGATGGTCAGTTCACAGCCTTTGCTGGCCGCCAGCATCATTACCGACATGATGCTTTTACCGTCAACGTCTTTGCCATTGAAAGCAACTTTGATTTTACTTGAAAAGCCAGAAGCAGTTGATACCAATTTGGCAGCTGCACGAGCATGTAAACCAAGTTTATTTATTATTGTAACTTTATTTTCAATCATAGGGGCCGTATGAATGTGAGTATTAAGACACCTTAGCGGCAGACCTTATTAGTGTCTAGTATTTCACTGAGCATTTGCTCAAATGGAACGGCTTTGGCGAAAGCGGTCTTTATTGATCTAACTCTCGGTGACGTAATTGAACGGTGGGGAATTGATCTTGATAATGTTTGAATAGCCGTTCGGCCATATAAACGCTACGGTGTTGGCCACCAGTACAACCAATACTAACCGTCATGTAGGTTCGGTTATTATCTTGAAACTCGGGTAACCATCGTTGTAAAAAGCCATCAATGTGTTCAAACATGTCGACTACATTTTTTTCGTCTTGTAAAAACTCAACAACCGGCTGATCTTGTCCTGAATACTTACGTAACTGGGGGTCCCAGTAAGGATTTGGTAGGCAGCGAACATCAAATACTAGGTCGCTGTTTTTAGGGATACCATGTTTAAAACCAAAAGATTCAAACAGCAGCGACATTTCATTGCCACGCTTTTGTACCACTCTATGCTTGATCATGCTGCGCAGTTGATGCATTGATAAATTGGTAGTATCCAGCGTTAAATCCGCCATATCTGCAATATCACGCAGCACAAACCCTTCTTGCTTAATAGCCTCCATTAAAGGAACGTCTGGGCCAGTTAAAGGGTGTTTTCGACGTGTAGCGCTAAACCGTGTAAGCAGCATGTCTGGATCAGCATCTAAATAAATAATTTCTAGTTGGCAATGCGAGGTATCAAGATTATTAACAATGTCGGAAAAACTGGCTAGGTCTTTTGGGATGTTTCTAGCGTCGATACTGACGGCTATGCCCTCAGCTGACTCATTACCGGTTTGCTGTTCTATAAGAGAAGGTAACAAACCCACAGGTAAGTTATCTATGCAGTAATAGCCCAAGTCTTCAAGTACGTTTAGGGCGGTACTTTTGCCTGAACCACTACGGCCACTGATGATAACCAGTTTCATAAATTGCCTATCGTTAAGTTGATGTAACCGCTACGGTTTTATACTTATTAAATACAATACGCAATATTTATTAAAACGGATCTACACAGTCGCTAGTCGATAAAGCTCTTCGGTCGTTGTTGCTTTACGCAGCGACGCTCTAAACGCTTCATCGTTGAATTTTTGAGCAAGCATACTAAGCGTTTGTAAGTGCTGTTCTGTAGCTTCTTCTGGCACTAGTAGTACAAAAACTATGTCTACAAGTTGACGGTCTATTGAGTCAAAGTCAACAGGCTCTTCTAATACAAATAACGCGCCTAGAGTGTCGTCACAATCCTGTAATCGGCTATGCGGAATCGCAATACCTTCTCCTATACCGGTACTTCCCAGTTTTTCGCGGGCAATTAACCGTTCATAAATATGGTCTGACTGCGAGTCGGGAATATTGTCGGCTAGAAAATTACTGATATGCTCTAGTACGCGCTTCTTGCTAGTACACTGCGCACCCAATTGGGTGCGCTCTAGAGTTAAAATTTGAGAAATACTTGAACTCATAAGGGCTAGTGGGTGCTTCCGTTACGATGACTGGTGGTTTTTTCTTTATGTTTGATCAGTTGTCGATCAAGCTTGTCGGTTAATCCGTCAATGGCGGCGTACATATTCTCGTCGTCTGCATTGGCGTGTAATTCAGCTCCAGCGGCATGCAGGGTGGCTTCTGCTTTTTGCGCATGGTTCTCAACGGTTAATGTTACTTGGACATTGGTTATGTTATCAAAGTGCCTTTCAAGCTTTTCGACCTTTGAATGAACATAGTCTTTCAGGGCTTGGGTAACTTCTACATGGTGGCCGCTGATATTGATTTGCATAGATGGCTCCTACCGTTGGCACCCCAGAATTAGGGTGCTTTAATTAGCTGATAACCTTTAGTATAGGCTATCGGCGAAAACCGTGGCTAACTTATATCAACTTTTTAAACTAGCCTTTTACGCTCGTTCGAAGGGGGTATTTGCATGGCTTCACGGTACTTCGCTACTGTTCGCCTTGCAACCTTAATGCCTTCTTCTTCTAATACATTTGCTATTTTGCTATCGCTTAATGGTTTTTTTGCACTTTCTACTGCAATTAACTTTCTAATCATGGCCCTTATGGCGGTAGACGAACATTCGCCACCACTGGTAGTACTCACATGGCTAGAGAAAAAATACTTGAGCTCAAATATACCCCTTGGGGTATGCATATACTTTTGTGTGGTTACCCTTGAAATAGTTGACTCATGCATGCCAACAGCCTCGGCAATGTCATGAAGTACTAGGGGTTTCATACCTTCGTCGCCTTCTTCAAAAAAGTCTAATTGAAACTCTACAATACGGGTAGCGACTTTTAATAACGTTTCGTTGCGGCTTTGAATGCTTTTAAGGAACCAGCGTGCTTCTTGTAGGTGATCTTTGATAAAATTATTGTCAGCGCTAGAGTCAGCACGCTTCACCATGGAAGCATATTGCTCGTTAATGCGCAGTTTAGGTGCGATATCAGGGTTTAGTTCAACTCTCCAGTCACCTTTAACTTGGCGTACTATGACGTCTGGAATCACATATTCACTGGCTTGAGGTGCTATTTGCGATCCTGGACGCGGATTCAACTCTTGAATACCACGAATAACGGTTTTTAGTTCTTCTTCTTTCACTTTCAGCTTACGCATTAAAGCCGCGTAGTCTTTAGATCCTAACAGTTCAATATGGTTGTCGATGAGTTTTTGGGCTAAAGGTAACCACATCGTCTCCTGAGGAAGCTGTCTTAATTGCAGTGACAGACATTCTTGTAGATCGCGGCAAGCCACGCCACTAGGTTCAAAGTGCTGAATACGATGTAGTACGGCTTCTATTTCGTCTAATTCAATTTCTAGCGTTGGATCAAGGCTAGTCAGTATGTCGTCTAGCTCAACTCTAAGGTAACCATCGTCGTTTATGCCTTCAATGATATTAATCGCAATTAGGCGGTCATTATCAGACATTGGTGTTAGGTTAAGTTGCCATAGCAGGTGGTCTTGTAAATCGTCGGTAGTACCGTTGCGACTATCAAAGTCAAAGTCTTCACCGCCACCGCCACTGCTGCTCATAGAATCGGTAGAGCCAGTGCTTGCTGAAGCTTGCCAAGTGTCTTCCCAATCACTGTCGGTTGAAAGCTCGTCAGGGATATTTTCTGCCCATTCGTTATCGGCTACAGGTTCATCGCTCACCGACTCTTGAGCCTTGGATATTTCTTCGGCGGTACTGGTTTCTATGGCTTCTGACTGAGTAGATTGGTCGGCAGGGGAGTCACCTTCAAATTCTTCATCCACATCAAGCAATGGGTTTGAATCTAAGGCATTTTGAATTTCTTGTTGCAGATCAAGCGTTGAAAGTTGAAGTAGTCGAATGGCCTGTTGCAGCTGCGGGGTCATGGTCAGCTGTTGACCCATTTTTAATTGTAACGAAGCTTTCATATTTTACTGCTTAAATCCGTAGCAATATATCTGCTGGGTAAATGTTTTCTTACTATAAGAATATACAAGATTACAACTTAAAGTCATCACCTAAATAAATATCTTTTACTAGCTGGTTTGAAAGAACCTGTTCGGCGTCGCCTTCAGCTATAATATGACCATTACCCACGATATAGGCCTTTTCACATATATCAAGGGTTTCACGGACATTGTGATCTGTTATTAACACTCCTAATCCACGATTTTTAAGCTGCTTTACAATACTTTTAATGTCGCCAACTGAAATAGGATCTACGCCAGCAAATGGTTCATCTAATAATATAAAAGCAGGGTCAGCGGCCAGTGCACGAGCAATCTCTACGCGACGGCGTTCGCCGCCCGATAACGCCATACCTAGGCTGTCACGAATATGTTGAATATTAAATTCATTCAGTAGGCTCTCAAGCTTTTCTTTGCGTTCTGCATTACTCAGTTCAGATCGAGTTTCTAATATGGCTAGAATATTATTGGCAACTGTCAGCTTCCTAAATATAGAGGCTTCTTGTGGTAAATAACCAATACCTTGCTGAGCGCGACCATGCATTGGCAGGTCGGTTATATCTTTGCCATCGATAAGGATTTGCCCTTGGTCGGCGTTTACTAAGTTCACAATCATGTAAAAGCAGGTAGTTTTACCCGCACCGTTTGGTCCTAATAATCCAACGATTTGACCGCTTTCAATTGACAGCGACACATCTTTTACGATTTGTCTCGCGCCGTAGCTTTTTGCTAAATGTTTGGCTTGTAAAATGGCCACCGATTAAGGCTCCTTATCCGTTTTAGGTTGTATCACCATGCGAACACGGTCTTCCTGTACGCTGTCTGCTTTCACTCGCTGCTGATTAATCAGGTAGACAATCTTGTCGCCAGTGAATACGTTGCCTTGTTTTTCAAGTCCTGCATTTGTCAATAAAGTAAGCTCGTCACTTTGCAAGTTGTAAATAAGCGTCTCACCGTAAGCTGAAGTTTTATCTTCATTAAGGTTTAATTGCTGTTGGTACCTTGCAGGTTTGCCAGTGGCGATAAACTCTCTGACACCACTGTCGGTTTTAACTAAGGTTATCTCATCTGCTTTTATAGACAAAGACCCTTGTTGAAGAGCTACATTACCGGTGTAAACAAGCTTACCTTGAAGCTTATCAAGAGCGGCTGTATCGCTTGAGATAGTAATCTCTTGCTCACTATCATCTGGCAATGCTTGTGTCTGCATAGATGCACTGACTAACAGAATAGCGATAAAGCTTATCCACTGAAATCTACTGGATTTTTGGATCATGCAGGCCCCTGACGTTAGATTTAAACTGCGTAATTTGATTGCCCATGTTCATGTTCATACCGTTAGCTGTTAATTTTGTGCTGTCACTTTCAATAATAACCTTAGAATCGGTATCTGCAATTTGCTTGGTTAAATTTATATTTAAAGACTCGGTACTAAACGAAAACTCTCCAGCACTATTTTGCAGAGGTACAATTTGTACATTACCATTCAAAATCAGGGTTTCACTTTTTATCAGTTCCCCTTTTTTAGAAGTAACTCCCCATTGGGGGATACGGCCTTCGCGTAAAATGACTCGGGGCTTGTCAAATGATACCGAATCAGTATCCGGAAAGTGAGTAGCTTTGTCAGCATCAATCTGTTGATCTAACGAACCATCTTCACCGTAATTACTCAGCTCTAAACCAGCAATAAAATAATCAGCCTCGGCTTTGATCGCATCTTGGGCAATTTGTTTGTCGTCACGTTCTTCGTCTTGAGAAAAATAATAAGCAACAACCAATGCTGTAATAATGGTTAAAATGTAGCGTCTGCGCATTAAATAACCCCTGCTCGTAACAGGTCGTGCATATTGATAACGCCTACCACACGGCCATCTTCTACAGAAACAAGCGCGTTAATTTTCTTTTCTTCCATTACTTGAAGTGCTTCTGCGGCCAGCTTTTCAGGGTCGATGGTTGAGCATGACGTGGTCATAACATCAGACACTGGCGTCGAGTGAAAATCTACATCTTTGTCTAACGCGCGGCGTAAATCTCCGTCAGTAAATATGCCTAGCAGTCCATCGTTTTCGTCTAGAACGGTAGTCATTCCTAAACCCTTTTGTGTCATTTCCATCAATGCTTCTTTGATTGAGGTGGTTGCCGATACTTTAGGGATTTGGCTGGCGCAATGCATAATTGTTTTTACTTTTAGCAGTAATCGTCTGCCTAAACTGCCGCCTGGGTGGCTAAAGGCAAACTGTTCAGCGGTAAAACCACGGGCTTCTAACAAGCTAATGGCCAAGGCATCACCCATGACAAGGGCAACGGTAGTGCTAGAACTTGGAGCTAAGTCTAGTGGGCAGGCCTCTTTATCGACGCCTACATTTAAATGACTGTCGGCAGCCAATGCTAGGGTAGAGTTGTCTTTGCCAGTTAACGCAATTAAAGGTATATGCAGGCGTTTTAACAGAGGCAGAAGAGTGGTGACTTCGCCAGATTCACCTGAATTAGATAATGCAATCACCACATCGTCAGCTGTGATCATACCCATGTCTCCGTGGGCCGCTTCACCTGGGTGAACAAAAAAGCTAGGGCTGCCAGTGCTAGCCAACGTGGCTGCTATCTTATTACCAATATGACCAGACTTACCCATGCCAGTAATAACGATGCGGCCCTTACAATTTAGCAATAGTTCACAGGCTTTATTTAGAGCTTCATGGTCTAGGCGAGCTAATAGATCATTCACCGCATCTCGTTCAAGGGTGATGGTACGCTGAATTGAAGAAATGAAATCTACTTGGCTCATTATTTAACTCGTTTACTAATAAGTGTAACTAAATATATATAAATGACAGGCTCAGGCAAAGCTTATTACCTGCTGCTTAGTGTCTAACCATTTAATTCGTCATGTAATACGTCATGCGATGGAAAGCACTACTGGTTTTAAGCTTGGTACATTAATAGGCCAAGGTAAGAAAAATACCCTAACAATAATAGGCTACCAGCACGGCGACCAACCCGGCCGTCGGCACGGAACATATAAACAAAGCCGATTAAGAATAACGTAATAAGCAGCATCGTGCCGTAGTCACGGTATAGCACTTCTGGAGTCACTTCTGTAGTGGCAATTAAACCAGGAATGGGCATGACCGCCAGTAAGTTAAATATATTTGAGCCCACAACGTTACCAATGGCTATGTCGTGATGACCTTTTAATGCACTGGCAACACTGGCAGCTAGCTCAGGCAGACTAGTACCAATGGCGATAATCGTTAAGCCAATAATTAGTTCGCTAATACCAAAGTTACGCGCAACTTCTACTGCGCCCCAAACTAAAATTTGGGCACTGAACATTAAGGCTATTAAGCCCACCACTAACCAAAAAATGGCCTTACCCCGTGACATGGAATTAAGCTCTTCAGCTTCTTCTGCGTCCATACCGACAATCCCTTGTTGATCTTTGGTGCCGCGAAACAACCACACTATAGTGATCGCTAAGCAAATGAACATCAAAATAGAATCCATTAAATCGATGTTTAAATTAACTAAGGCAAAGCCTGCAATCAGTGTCACTACAAATAATATAGGGATTTCTTTTTTTAGCATTTTAGATTGAATTGGAAGTGGTGCTATTAAAGCGGTTATGCCTAGTACCAGCCCCATATTGGCAATGTTAGAACCTATTGCATTACCGATAGCCAGCACACCGGAGCCTTGAAGGGATGCCGTTGCGCTAACAAAAATCTCTGGAGCCGAGGTGCCTAATGACACAATAGTCATGCCGATCAATAGCGGAGACATGCCTAATTGTTTGGCGGTGGCCGCAGCCCCAAGTACAAATTTATCGGCACTCCAAACTAAAATAATCAAACCTGCAAGAATGGCAAAGCTGGCCAGCAACATA
>JAWUVO010000056.1:0-8227 GCA_034112325.1 Bermanella sp.
GTGGCAGTAATGTGCAAAGTTCGCGCAGTATTTAGCTCGGCTAATGGCGAGCTAAACAGGCACCAAGCTAAATGTCGCACTGCAGCTACGTTATTTTGCATAATCGGAGTACTCATCAGTCCAATAACCAACTAAATTGTGGTATAAAACACACCATATTTAATGATTACCGTGGTAAACAAAATGGATGAATTTCGCAATGTGGGCATTATTGGTCGTTTAAATAGTGTCAAAGTTATCGATACAATTAAACGCTTACGCCGCATTTTAAGCGATGAAGGTATCAACATCATATTAGAAGAGCAAATAGCAGGCGTTATGATGGGCCACGGCCTTCAAGTCTGCAGCCCTAAAATGATGGGTGAAATCTGTGATCTAGTGATTGTAGTAGGCGGCGATGGCAGCCTGCTGGGGGCAGCCCGTGCGTTGGTTAAATCCAATGTGCCCATTTTAGGTGTTAACCGAGGTCGATTAGGCTTTTTAACCGATATAAACCCAGACAATTTAGAAGAGAAAATAATTCCAGTACTTGAGGGGCAGTATATAACTGAGCGTCGCTTCATGTTGGAAGCCGAAGTTAAGCGTAATGGCGAACCTATTGGTTACGGCGAAGCGTTAAATGACGTAATACTTCATCCAGGAAAATCGGCTCGGATGATTGCTTTTGACCTGAGTATTGAAGGGCAGTTTGTATATCACCAGCGCAGTGACGGTATGATTGTGACTACGCCTACAGGTTCAACGGCTTATTCATTAAGTGGTGGCGGCCCAATTATGCACCCTAAGATTGACGCAGTGGCCCTGGTACCTATGTTTCCACACACGCTTAGTAGTCGACCAATTGTGGTAGACGCGAATAGTGAGGTGAAAATTACCATTAGTGCCGATATCGATATCTATCCACAAATTAGTTGTGATGGCCAAGTGCATATAACAGCCGCCCCCGGCGATACTGTTACCATTCGAAAAATGGCTCACAAAGCACGCTTGATTCATCCGCTAGACCATGACTTTTATGAAACATGTCGTACAAAACTTGGTTGGGCTAGCCAGCACGGAGACGCGTAGCTGTGGCCGTGCAAGGATACGACTTAATAGGAGACGTCCACGGCTGTGGGCAGACCCTGTGTAAATTGTTAGAGCAAATGGGCTATCGTAAAATCGATGGTGTATATCAGCACAAAAGTCGTAAAGTGGTGTTTATAGGAGATATTGTCGATCGAGGCCCTAACATTCGCTTAGCGTTAAGAGTTGTTCGTGACATGGTAGACAATGGTCATGCTCACTTAATTATGGGCAACCATGAATATAATGTGCTGGCATTCTGTACCCCTTCACGTGACGACGTAGCTCATCCATTTTTACGCGACCATACGGCTAGAAATACTTTTATTGTTGAAGAAACATTAAGGCAATTTGAGCCGTATCCGCAAGAATGGCGTGATTATTTATCTTGGTTTATGACACTTCCTTTGTATCAAGAATTTGAGCACTTTAGAGCCGTTCATGCTTGCTGGGATAGGGACTTAATTCGTGAAATGGAAATTCGATATGGTCGTAATCATCTAGATGAAGAATTTTTACATGCATCAATGGATCGTGAATCCTTTGAAGGTCAGCTGGTCGACCGTCTAACTCGTGGTACGGCATTAAAGTTACCTAACGGTCGCAGCATAACCGCTAAAGACGGTTTTGTACGTCATTTTTTCAGAACAAAATTTTGGGAAAGGCAGCCAGAAGTTTATGACGAGGTGGTGTTTCAGCCAGATCCTTTGCCTGAAGATATTGCGGAAATGCCCATAACAAAACAAGACAGGAAAGAGTTGTTATATTATGGTCCAGATCAAAAAATTCTGTTTATGGGGCATTACTGGATGAAAGGTATTCCAGGGCCTATTCAGCCTAATATTGCTTGCCTAGACTATAGCGCCGTTAAATATGGTCGGTTAGTGGCTTACCGAATGGACGATGAAACTCACCTTGATCCTAACAAATTTTGTTGGATTCGAGTCGATAGAAGCGAAGATTAATTATGTATCTAGCCTGTCAATGCGATCCAGCTGTGCCTCTAGGCCCAGTGTTGGATCAGTTAGAAAAACAGAAAATTATCTTTCAGCTGGTGGATGATAATTTGCCTGCTGAACTTTGGGTGCACGATGCTAGTTTAGTTGACCCCGTTTCACAGTTTTATAACGATTATCGACAGCAATTTAATGAGCAACAAAAAAACAGCTTAACGATTAATAATTTAAAAAATACACCGGTTACTTCAGTACTGTTAATTATCACATTATTAGTTGCCTTGGTTACTCAATTAGGTAGCCAGTTCAACGATTGGTTTTATATTGCACAAATACAATACTACCCAAGAAGTTGGTTTTTATACGATGGAGTACAGAATGCTTGGCGAGTATTCAGCCCAATATTTTTACATTTTGGCATAGAGCATATAATTTTTAATGCTTTGTCCTTTTGGTATTTAGGGTCAGTGTTAGAGCGTAAACTGGGGATGTTAGTATTTATTTTACTGGTCGTCACACTAGCGGCGGTTAGTAATGTATCGCAACTGCTAGTCTCGGGGCCGTTATTTGGTGGTTTGTCGGGTGTGGTTTATGGTTTTATCGGTTTTGCATTTTTATATCAGCAATTTATCGACAACCTAAGCGTACCAAAGGGACTGCTGTACGTAGCAATTGGCTGGATGCTTTTAGGTATGACAGATATTTTAGCCGTCATTGGTTTTGGAAATATGGCTAACACAGCTCACCTTAGTGGCTTGTTGACAGGCTTTATTGCATTTATATTTTATAAAATTATTATCACTTTATTTTCTAACAACAAGGGGGTCTTATGAACCTTGATGAATTAATCGCCAGTATGACACCAGAAATTTATCGCAATATGAAGCAGGCGTTAGAGCTAGGGCGTTGGGGCGACGGTCGTACAGTGACTGCAGAGCAAAAAGAATTTAGTATCGAAGCCATGATTCGCTACGAACACTTAAATAATATTACAGAAACAGATCGTATTGGTTACGTAGACACTAGCAAAAAGAAACAAAAGGTAGACGCTAATATGCAGTCTGATAGCGACACTCAGCCAATTAAAATAATCGAATAAAAGATCTTATATGAGTACTCAAGTTTACCAAGGTCATTTACGTAAAATGACTATTAGTCACGATGATAGTGGCGCGCAATACCAAGTTCGATTAGACGATCAATTTATTTCGCTTAATGAAAAGATCGGTCAGCCTATTCGCATAGAGAGCTTAGGCGAGATTCATTGCATCGAATGCGGTCGTAAAGCCAGTAAAAGCTTTAGCCAAGGATATTGTTACCCGTGTTTCTCTCGACTACCACAGTGCGATGTGTGCATTATGAGTCCAGAAAAATGTCATTACGATAAAGGAACTTGTCGTGATGCGGCTTGGGGCGACGAATTTTGTATGCAAGACCATATTGTATATCTAGCTAACTCGTCAGGAATTAAGGTAGGGATTACTCGTCATTCTCAAATTCCAACCCGTTGGCTAGATCAAGGAGCCATGCAAGCTATGCCAATTGCGCGTGTTTCTACTAGGCAACTTTCTGGGCTGCTAGAGGTAATTTTTAAGCAGCATGTAGCTGATAAAACTAATTGGCGTACGCTGTTAAAACAAGACGCAGTTAATTTAGACTTACCTGCTAAACGTGACGAACTTTTTGAAATATGTCATGAAGAAATTGAAGAACTTCAAGGTCATTATGGCTTGCAGGCAGTACAATTAATTTATGATGGGGATGTTAGTGAATTTAAATTTCCAGTGACTGAGTACCCAACCAAGATCGTAAGTTTTAATCTTGATAAAAATCCCGTTGCACAGGGCATACTAAAAGGCATTAAAGGACAATATCTAATACTAGATACAGGGGTGATAAATTTGCGTAAATACACTTCATACAATGTATCGATAGAGTGTTAATAAGGAAAAAAATATGAGCAATACTCAACCGAAAGCGATTTATCTAGCCGACTATAAAAAACCAAATTATTTTATAGAACAAACAAAATTACACTTTGATTTATTTGAAGATAAAGCATTGGTGACTTCTGAGCTAAGTTTGGTTAGAAATACAGAAAATAACGATAATAGTTTGCAGCTTAACGGTGATGAATTAGAGCTATTAAGTGTTGCTGTTAATGGTGTGGTATTTTCTTCTGACCAGTACCAAGTGACGGATGAGTATTTAGTTTTAACCAATTTACCAGATAAATTTACTCTAAAAATTGAAACAAAAATCAAACCACAAGAAAACACGGCGTTAGAAGGTTTGTATAAGTCGTCTAAAATGTTTTGCACTCAATGTGAAGCAGAAGGTTTTCGTAGAATTACTTACTATTTAGATCGTCCAGATGTGATGAGTGTGTTTGAAACGACTATTATCGCTGACCAAGAAAAATATCCAGTATTACTTTCTAATGGTAATTTAACTAGTGAAGAAGTTTTAACTGATGGTCGTCATAAATCAGTTTGGCAAGATCCGCATAAAAAACCTTGTTATTTATTTGCGTTAGTAGCTGGAGATCTAGAACACATAGAAGATAGCTTTAAAACTATGTCAGGCACAGACGTGACGCTACGTATTTATGTAGAATCACAAAATATTAATAAATGTGATTATGCTATGGACGCACTAAAGCGCTCAATGAAATGGGATGAAGAGACCTATGGCCGCGAATATGACTTAAATATATTTAATATAGTAGCAGTAGATGATTTCAATATGGGCGCCATGGAGAATAAAAGTTTAAATATCTTTAATTCATCATGTGTACTTGCTAATCCAGAGACGGCTACCGATGCTACGTTCCAAAGGATTGAATCGATTGTTGCTCACGAATACTTTCATAACTGGAGCGGCAACCGGGTTACCTGTCGCGATTGGTTTCAGTTAAGTTTGAAAGAGGGTTTTACAGTATTTAGAGATGGTGAGTTTTCTTCTGATATGGGTTCACGCTCAGTAAAAAGAATTGAAGACGCAACATTATTGCGTACAGCACAATTTGCAGAGGACGCTGGTCCAATGGCTCATGCCATTCGCCCTGCATCGTTTATTGAAATTTCTAACTTTTATACGCTAACCATCTATGAAAAGGGTTGCGAAGTAGTAGGTATGATTCATAACTTACTAGGCAAACAAGACTTTAGAAAAGGCTCAGACCTTTATTTTGACCGTCATGATGGGCAAGCAGTAACAACTGAAGACTTTGTTAAAGCAATGGAAGACGCCAGTGGCAAAGACTTAACACAGTTTAGAAATTGGTATAGCCAAGCAGGTACACCTGCAGTTGTGGTATCTGATAATTATAATTCAGCCACGCAACAATACGCTTTAACATTTAAGCAGAGTTGTCGTGTAACCGCTGAAACAATAGATAAAAAACCGTATCATATTCCCATCGAGATTGGCTTATTACTGTCGTCGGGTAAAGATGCCAAGCTAACGTGTATTAGTGGTAATGACTTTAATCCTTTAACGGGTGTAGTGGGTCTAAAGGCCAGTGAAGAAACATTTGTATTCAGTGATATCAAAGAAAAGCCGGTGCCATCATTATTAAGAGGTTTTAGTGCGCCGGTTAAATTATCTTACCCATATTCTCGTGACGAATTATTGTTTCTTATGGCAAATGACAGTGACGGATTTAATCGCTGGGATGCGGGTCAAGCATTGGCAACAGATATTATTTTGCAGCTGACTAAAGATATAAGTGAGGGGCAAGAGCTAGTTTTAGATGCAAGGTTAGTCGCGGTTTATAAAGGTTTTTTAGCAAACCACGACTTAGACAATGCTGTTATTGCCAAAATGCTCACTCTGCCTAGTTTAGCATTCCTGCTGGAGCAGCAAGATGCAGCAGATGTTCACTTGCTATATACAGCCCGCCAGTTTGTAAAAAATACATTGGCCAGCCAGTTGCATCAGGATTTTTATGCTCGCTATCAGCAAAGTCTTGATAATGGCCCTTATGAGCCAAAATTTGATGCTATGGCTAAGCGATCGTTAAAAAACCTATGTCTGCAATACATGCTTTTTAGTGGAGAAGAAGAGTATGTTTCACTAGCTAAGTCTCAATACGACAACGCAGACAACATGACCGACCAGAGCGGAGCGCTAAGCGCGTTAGTTGAGAGTCAGTTTAAAGAACAGGCCAGCAGCTATTTAGATGCTTTTTACAATCAATGGAAGCACGATTCACTGGTGGTTAATCTTTGGTTTAGTATGCAGGCTTGCAGTGACCAGATAGAAGGAATTCAGGATATTGATAAACTGTTAAAGCACGATGCATACGATATAAAAAATCCTAATAAGGTAAGATCGGTTGTGGGTGCATTTGCGGGGCAGAATTTAAGACACTTTCATCAAAAGAATGGAGATGGATACAACTGGCTTGCGGATCAAATTATAGTGTTGGATGGTCTCAATCCTCAAATAGCGTCGCGTCTTGTGGGTCCATTAACCAAATGGAAGCGAATCAGTGTGGGAAGTGGCCAGTTAATGCAAAATGCCTTAAAGAAAATCGCCAACAGCGATAATCTGTCCAAAGATGTCTATGAAGTGGTGAGTAAAAGTCTAGTAAACTAGCTTCATAAATTAGATAGACGAATTTTTTATAAAGCAATGGCGTATATGGTTGTATGCTG
Source organism: Bermanella sp. (assembly GCA_034112325.1). Lineage (GTDB taxonomy): Bacteria > Pseudomonadota > Gammaproteobacteria > Pseudomonadales > Oceanobacteraceae > Bermanella. The sequence goes on from JAWUVO010000056.1 coordinate 6,683, forward strand.
CTGCTTTATTTTATATGCTATCGCGATAACAAAAATATTGTACCTTAGATGGTACTATCGTTCCGTCCTTACGCGGTTCTAAAAGTCAACACTTCCTAGTGTTGCTCGAAGGTATAATAAGAAATGAAAAAAACTGGTCTACTTATTTCCGGACTGTGTGTCGTTACACTTGCATTTAGCTCTGTATCATTGGCAAAAGTGAGCGCGTCAACCGCAGAAAAATTAAATACTACGCTAACACCCATGGGTGGCACACGCGCAGGTAACGCAGACGGCTCTATTCCTGAATGGCGCGGCGGTATTCAATTTCCACCAAGTTCATACAAACAACCAGGGCAGCATCACCCAGACCCATTCCCACAAGATAAACCTTTATTTGTTATTACAGCGCAAAATATGGGTAAATATTCTGATCACTTAAGTGATGGCCAAAAAGCTTTATTTAAAACGTATCCAAATACGTTCAAAATGCCAATTTATAAAACTCGCCGTACAGCTGCTGCTCCACAATGGGTTTACGACAACACCTTTAAAAACGCAACCAGTACTACTCTTGTTAAAGGCGGTAACGGCATTAGAAACGGTGTCGGTGGCATACCATTTCCAATTGCGGCTAATGGTTTAGAAGCAATCTGGAACCATAATTTACGCTGGAGAGGCGAATTTGGTATTCGAAGAGCGTCAGAAGTGGCTGTTCAGCGTGACGGTTCATACACATTAATCACCACTCAAGCAGAGGTTCTTTATCAATATTATCGTCAAGGTATAACACTAGAAGAACTGAACAACGTAGCGATTTATTATCTATCTTTTACCAAAGCCCCTGCACGTTTAGCGGGTGGAGCTGTGTTAGCTCACGAAACAATGGACCAAGTTTTAGAGGGTCGTCGCGCTTGGGGTTATAACGCCGGTCAGCGACGTGTGCGCAAGGCTCCCAATCTTGCCTATGACACACCTGTAGCAGCGGCAGATGGCCTTAGAACGATTGACGAAACAGATATGTATAACGGAGCACCTGACCGCTACAACTGGAAGCTTATTGGTAAACAGGAAGTTTATATTCCATACAACAACTATCGCTTAGGTTCACCTGACGTTAAATATGAAGACATATTAATTGCTGGGCACATTAATCCAGATTTTACTCGTTACGAAAAACATCGTGTTTGGGTTGTTGAGGCTACTTTGAAAGAGGGGTCTCGTCATATTTATAGCAAGCGTCGCTTTTATCTTGACGAAGATACTTGGGGAGCGGCTGTTATTGATATGTATGACGAACGTGATGGCCTATATCGAGTGAGCATGGCTTACCTAAAAAGCTATTATGAGCTTCCTGCCACTTGGACGGCTATGGATGTTTACCATGACTTGCAAGCTCGTCGCTATCATGTACAAGGTATGGATAGTGAAGAACGTACATCAATGGACTTTAGTCAGCCTTCACCAGGGCCACGATATTTTACGCCGCAAGAGCTACGCCGTCGCGGACGTTAGGCCTTTGTTAGTATTTGAATTTTTTATTAAGATTATTAAGATTTTGGAGAT
>JAWUVO010000057.1:0-9682 GCA_034112325.1 Bermanella sp.
TGGCGTAGACCCAGAGAAGTACATGGGCTTTGCATTTGGTTTAGGTGTAGAGCGTTTAGCCATGTTGCGTTACGGCGTAAATGATTTACGCATGTTTTTTGAAAACGACATTAAGTTTTTAAAACAGTTTAATTAAGTAAAACTGTAGGAGGCCACCCCGTGGCCGATAATCGATTCGATTTTAAATGCCCTGTGGGTTTTGAAAAATCGCTCACAGGGTGAGCTCCTACAGTTTCAGACGACCTAGAAGTAGGATGGGTGACCTCACCCAGATATAGAATTCAGGAAATAAAACATGAAATTCAGTGAAAGTTGGTTAAGAGAATGGGTTAACCCAAGCCTAACGACCGAAGAATTAGAAGCCCAAGTAACTATGGCTGGTTTAGAAGTAGACGCCATCGATCCAGTTGCTTCAGATTTTAGTGGTATTGTAGTGGGTCAAGTTGTGACTCGCGAGCAACACCCAGATGCAGACAAACTAAGTCTTTGCCAAGTAACAGACGGTACCGACACATTCCAAATTGTTTGTGGCGCTGCCAACGTACGTGAAGGTTTAAAAATTCCATTGGCAAAAATTGGTGCGGTGTTAGCCAGCGAAGATGGTAAAGGCTTTAAAATTAAAAAAGCCAAACTTCGCGGTGTGGAAAGTTTTGGTATGTTATGCGCCGAAGCCGAAATGGGCATGGCAGAAAGCTCAGATGGATTAATGGAATTAGCAGACGATGCGCCATTAGGCATGGACGTGCGCGAATACCTAAACCTAAACGATACTATTATAGAAGTTGATTTAACGCCTAACCGCGCCGACTGTCTTAGTGTTAAAGGCCTGGCTCGCGAAGTGGGTACGTTAAATAAAATCGACGTGACCCAGTTAAAAATCACAGCCGTTACGGCCACTATCGACGATACTTTTCCGGTTACATTAAGTGCAGTAGACGCTTGTCCTAAATACGTAGGCCGTGTTGTTAAAGGCATTGATGTTAAAGCACAAACACCATTGTGGATGGTTGAAAAACTACGCCGCAGTGGCATTCGTTCAATTGACGCCATTGTCGATGTGACCAACTATGTTTTATTAGAACTGGGTCAGCCAATGCACGCGTTTGACCTTGCAAAACTGTCTGGTGGTATTGACGTTCGTATGGCAAAAGCTGACGAAGCCATAACCTTGTTAGACGGCCAAGAAATTAAATTAAAAGACAACACGCTTGTCATAGCCGACCAAGCTCAAGCACTGTGCATTGCCGGTGTTATGGGCGGCGAATTTTCTGGTGTTAGCGATACAACAAGCGATATATTTTTAGAAGTGGCTTACTTCGACCCAATCGCTATTGCAGGTAAAGCTCGTAACTATGGCTTGCATACTGACTCTAGTCATCGTTTTGAACGGGGTGTAGATTTCCGTTTACAAGCCGACGCTATTGAGCGCGCTACTGGTTTAATTGTAGAAATTTGTGGTGGCCAAGCTGGCCCAGTTGTAGAAACTATTAACCAAGCTACCATGCCCAGCGAACCTACAGTTACGCTGCGCGCTCAGCGGGTTAAAGATGTATTGGCCATAGATGTTGCCGGTTCAGAAATTGCCGATATGCTAACGCGTTTAGGTATGACAGTAACCGCTATTGAAGGTGGCTGGACAGTTGGTGTGCCAAGCTATCGCTTTGACGTAAGCATAGAGGCTGATTTGATCGAAGAGATCGCGCGTATCTATGGTTACAACAACCTACCTGTAAATACGCCTATTGCGGCGTTAGAGCTAGGCATTCAAAACGAAATAATCACACCAGCGCAAACCATCAAGCACTTTTGGGTTGATCGTGGTTACCAAGAAGCCATTACTTATAGCTTTGTAGATCCTAAAGTTCAAAAATTAGTAGACCCAGCGGTAGACGGTTTAGCCTTGGCTAACCCAATATCTGCCGACATGGGCGTAATGCGTACAACGTTATGGGTAGGTTTGATAAAAGCAGCCGAGCATAACCTTAACCGTCAGCAAGACACTGTGCGCTTGTTTGAAACCGGTTTACGTTTTGTGCCTGAGAATGGCGGCTTAACACAAGACCCAGTGATTTCTGGTTTGATTTGTGGCTCTCGCCAATCTAAAGGCTGGACAAACGGCACCGACAAAGTGGATTTTTACGACCTTAAAGGCGACGTAGAAGAGATGCTAAGCATGGGTGGTAATACCGATTATCATTTTGCTGTGGGCAGTCATCCAGCGCTTCACCCAGGCCAGTCAGCGGCTATTTTTAAAGGTGACAAGCAAATAGGCCTTATGGGTGCTTTACACCCTGAATTACAAAAGCAATTGGGCATTAAAACTCAATTATATGTTTTTGAGCTATTACTGACAGATGTGAGTGAAGGGGTTTTACCTAATTTTGAAGCCGTTTCTAAATTCCCTGAAGTGAGTCGCGATTTAGCCTTTGTTACCGAAGAGTCGGTACAGTGGTCTAAAGTCGAAGAAATTATTAAGCAAAACGCTGGTGAACACTTGAAAGCTGTCACACTTTTTGACGTATACCGCGGCCAAGGCATTGAAAACGGTAGAAAAAGTCTAGCTTTGGGCTTGACATGGCAAGATCCATCACGCACTCTCAGTGATGAAGAAATAACCAGCTGGGTTGATTCTATTGTATCGGCCCTAGCAAAAGGATTAGACGCGCAACTGCGAGGATAGCAATGACCGCAATCACCAAAGCTGACATGGCAGAAAAACTGTTTGATGAGCTTGGTCTTAATAAGCGAGAAGCAAAAGAGATGGTAGACATCTTTTTTGAAGAGATACGCACCTGTTTGACAGATAAAGAACAGGTGAAACTCTCTGGTTTCGGTAATTTTGATTTGCGTGAAAAGCGTCAGCGACCTGGTCGTAATCCTAAAACCGGAGAAGAAATTCCAATCAGCGCACGCTGTGTTGTAACCTTCAGACCGGGACAGAAATTAAAGGTACAAGTAGAAGCTTATAACGAAGATGGAACACCAATTGAGTTTTAGTTTTTTACCGTATTATTGATGAAAGCAGCTTAGGCTGCTTTTTTTGTGTCTGTTAGTATTTGGTGGAGGATTATCTGGGTGGGTCACCCCTCTTACTTTTCGATTTTGGTTAGCAGGTTCGCCTGCAAGCAGGCTCGAACCCAGCTTCTAAATCCGCGCTTTTGCTAAAGCGGTTTGATCTTAGCAAGCTATCAAAGTCATTAAAGCGCACGCCATTTTGTTTTAATACCGGGTAAATATCTTTTGCCACCATTTGACGCAGGTAAAATGGTTGCGACACAACAAAGTGGTGCAGGGTGTGGGTGGCACCAAAGTTAAAGCAGAATATTTGAAAAGGTATAGCGGCCCAGTGATTAATTACCTGACATTGCTTTAGTAAAGAGTCTACGTCGCCGTAGTAATGCATAACCGCTGTAACATTATGCAGGCAAAGTGCACGAAGCGCGTTGGGTAAAACCCAGACAACCGCCACTATATTTAATAGAGAAATTAATGGGCTGGTAAATTCTGGGTATACAATATTCAAGGCATAATAGTTATTGATAAAATCGAAGCCATGAAACAACAAAAAGCTATACAGAAGTGCAACATATATATGGGCTAAAGGCGCGCCTTTAAGCACAAATGAAAAGTAGTTGTAGTCTTTCATATTACGTAGTTCTTTTTGTCTTAAGCTAATAGACAAAAAACCATCTAAAGAAATTAATATACGCTTCCAGCCAAATTGCATGCCGTTGCCCAACACACGTTCTTCTATGTCATCGGCTGTGCCCGATGTTTTATGATGATTAAAATGAATGCCACGTCGATACCACGGATTAACCGTATTCGGTCGCATAATCCAAACAATCGCCATCATAATGTTTTGAATAAACGCATTCTTTTTAAAATATAAGCGGTGAATTAAATCGTGTTCAAGTTCATGAGAAACAGAAGCAAATACAGTGGCCATAACGATACAAGCCCAAGCTGGAATCATATCGGCTATGTAGGCTAAGCCTGTTGAAATCATGCCCACAAATGCCGTCAGGCATATTATTAGACCAATAGTATTTTGGTGATTTAAAACTGGATATTTAATTCTCAGTTCGCGATCGGCTGAGCGGATGGCTTGCTGTATATTTTTAATCTTTTGAGTGTCAGCAGCAGACGGATTGTTCATGGTAATACCATATATTGTTATTTTTTTTATTTGAATAATTTTAACAAGTGATAATTATCAGGTCTTTAATTATTAGTGGTACAAATCAACTCATTTTAATGTCGCCGTTAGATTGTCTAACACTTTGGCATGGCTAAAATCATGAAAACAACTTAGCCAAGCAAAATAGACAAAATGGCCATCTGCGCTATTCTGTCTATATAGCCTAATCTGTTGATTTTGCCTATTTATGGCACAACTTGTTCTAACAGCTTTGATTTTTTTAGCTAAAGTCTGGCCTATAAAAGCCGTTAAAGGTTTATAGAGTATTTAAATACTATCGCATATTGTCCAAATTCATCACAGCCAGAGCAGGCTGCATAGAGGTTAGCCATGTTTTCATTTAACTCTGCATTGTTTAATACCACCTCGTTGTATTCGCTAACGGCCAATCCAAAGTCCAATAGCCAAGAGCAATTTGACCAAGACCGCTTTGCTAATCAACGTCTAAACCAGTCGCTTAAAGAAAATGCAGGTGTAGAGCTACCACCAGAAAAATCGGTTAAAGAAAACGAATCTGTGTTCGATGTAGAAGCGGTGATAGACACAGTAATGAATCAAATTTCTAAGCGAATCGATCAAGCACGAGACAATGGCGCGTCTGACGAAGACCTAAAAAGCATGTTCGAGGCGGCTAGAAGCGGTGTAGAAAAAGGTTTTTCGCAAGCTCGTGAACAGATAGATGCAGTGAACAAATTAAACGAACCTTTAGCGGAAAAAATTACGGCTGCTGAAGACGGTATTTATAAGGGCATAGAAGACCTCTCAGACAAAACGTTTAACCCAGAAAGCGTGCAAATAACGCCCCGTAAGTTAGACAGCGCCGAATACTTTAAGAGCTACGAGCGTACCCAAAACAACTTTGAATTTGAAGTAACGACCCAAGAAGGCGACGTGGTTAAAATTACCGCCATGAGCGACAAAGAGTCGTTTCAACAGGCACTGCTTGCCCAAGTAGATGGTAATGAGCTTTATGCTAATTACAGTGAACAAAATAATATCTCAGGTTTTAACCTTCAAGTAGAAGGGGATTTAAACGAAGCTGAAATGAAGGCATTAGAAAGTTTAATGTCTCAGGTAAATGATTTAGCCGAAGAATTTTATACCGGAGATCTAGAGACTGCATTTAATATGGCAATGGATCTAACCAGCGACGCAGATCAAATTGCCCAGTTTAGCCTAGACCTAAAACAAAGCTTCAGCAGCAGCAAAGAGTACGGGTCTACAACTGGCGACGCCATGACCAATTATGCCCAGCCTTCGTTACCTAAAGGCCTAGCCGACCCATTGGCAGACTTTGCTAAAGGGGTAAAAGAGGCTTATGAGCAAGCCAGTAACTTCCAAAACCCTAGGAGCTTACTAGATAATCTTTTTCAGCAAATGGACACACAGGCTAAAATGCCTTCGTTGCTTCAACCAATGTTAGATGCATTAGAAAGCCAATAAAAGCCAATAAAAGCCAAAAAAAGTAAACGGCAGCACACATTGTTAGACGGGGAGCAAACTATGTTTGGTCCCCGTTTTTTATTGCGCGTCATCATGTTAAAGTACTGTTGAATTAGATCAATTAGTATAAAAGTGTAATAATTTATGTCTAAACCATTACAACTTGAGCTTTTAGGCACGTCTGGCTGTCATTTATGCGACTTAGCAGAGCAGATTGTACAAAAAACAGCCCCTCCATTGGGTGCAGCTTTCACCAAGATAGACATCGCATGTGATGAAAAACTAGTTGAAGAATTTGGTATGAAAATACCAGTGTTAAGGGCCTTACTAAATAAAGATCAAATTTTGTTATGGCCGTTTGACCAACAACAGCTGATTCATTGGATAGAAGGCTTGTAACAAGCCCAGAATGAGTCTTAAATTAAAATAATAAACAATTCAAATAAGGAGTAGTCGGTGTTTAAACGACTAATAATAGCAGCATGTTTAGTGTCGCTAGCAGCTTGTAGCAGCGTATCTAGAACCCCAGACGAGCAGGCCATTTCATACGCCCTAGTAACAGATGTGACAGTGCGTAAACTAGCAGAACAGTGCAGCAAGGTAAGTATTGCAGCTAAACAGGCTGCGTGGCGTGGACAGCGTAGCTGGTGGAAGCGTAACTCAGCCCTAGTTGAAGCCGCTGACTATGGACTAAGCTATAACCTTGTAACACTAACAAACGACCGCCAAGAAAGCGGTGCGCGTTTGGCAATGGGCTTAACCTTTGACATAGTAGCCGAAGCCGAACAAAACGTAACCGAACTGCTTGATGGTGGCGACAAAGAAGGCACCTGTATTGATATAATGGCCGACTACAAAGACGGCTCAATGGACTTACGTGAAGACGGAACCATGTACCCATTGTTAGTAAAGCTTCAGCAAGAAAACGATGCTAAAGGCAAAGACCATTACTTAAATATTAGTAAAATTGAACAAAAGAAAAATATTAAATACTCTCGTAGTGCTTATGTAGTAGAACGTTTAGTTAAGCGTGAAGGTTGTGCTAAACCAAAAGTTCGATCGTTAAAGTCCGATGGACCAAACGAAGTATTAGAAGCGGTATGCGCAGACAAATCATTTTTGTTAGTACGCTGTGAATGGCGCAACTGTAAAGTACAAGACTAGTGTAGCGTTTTACCTAGTAAAGAAGTTTAGGGCTAGAATTAAAATTTAGCCGATAGAAAACCAGAGCTTGCTCTTGTTTTTTTATGCAAAAAACTATTTAAATAAAATTAATCACTACCTAATTAGTACCTAACCACTACCTATCCACTACCTATCCACTACCTATCCAATAGCCAGCAAAGGCATGCATTCGCATAGTTTGGCAGGTTTAATTTAAAAAGACTTTTTAACACGACAAACCTCGCAGTAATTATCCTGCATGAATAAGCAGTACGATTTGGCAGTAATCAACAAAAGTGTGCGTGTTTTGTCCCCAGAACTGGCAAAAAATGCGTGTTTTATCTGGCACAGCTACAAATAATCGTACAGAATCAAAAGCATACAAAAAAGAGATTGCGAGACCCCGCAATCAAGACAATACCGCGCATGCGGATGAATAAAATATTAGGCACTGTATAAATGGAAATACATAAACTTTCTGATTTTATATATGCTCCGTATGGTTATTACTTACTTAATTATTAAATAATCTTATATTTCTGAGTTTGACCATGTTCTATCTTAAGAATTTAATGGAAGGTTAAGGATGCTGGCTTATATTGTTAATAAATTAATAGTGTATAGTAATTCCAGTCAATCGACATCCGTATGTTGTTGTCAGGTGTTAGACTTTCACACTAGTCTAGCTGCTTAATTATTATTGTGTGATATTACAAAGGAAAATATTCATGTTTAAAAGAAATATTATTGTAGGCGTTCTGCTTGGATCTTCTGCTTTATATGCTTCTGCAGAAAATAAATTGTCAGCCGAAATTCTGCTTGGTATGGCAAATCAAGAAATATCAACTAGTGATACTTCACCATCGGGAGATGATATATCTATAGGTTTTCGAGGTGCCATGTCTTTACATAAAAATATATCTGCAGAAATTTCTTATCATAATTACGGCGAAGCTGACGATATTCATATTGATGGATTTGGTGATACAATCAACAGTAAATGGACTACCACTGCATTTAATCTTGGCGCCAAAGGGATTTTCCCTTTAGATAATGGGGTATCTTTAAATGCTCGCTTAGGTATTTCTATTTGGGATACTGAGTTAAAATTTACTGATTCTTCTATCCCGGGTCAAGAATTTAAGGCAGAAGATGATGGAACAGATTTATATTATGGAATCGGCGCAGAATACGATATTAACTCAAATATGTATGTGGGCGCAGAATACACATTAACCAAAATGAATATATCTACTGCCGATTCAGACGTTAATAACCTTTCTTTATCTCTAGGTTATAAATTCTAATAGACGTGCCTTGATAAGTGACTGTGGCTATTTGCCAGCACAGTCACTTTTTAGGCGTTCAGGTTGTAGAAAATTAGAAAGCAACCTGAACGTCTGAGCATAACTTAGCCAAAATTATATCTTCCCGTTTTATCTGAACTTTTCATGCCCAATTTCCTCGATGACAATCTCAAAGTATTTCTCCATTGACGATTATAAGATACCAACCAATACATTAACTAAAGAGCCGTTAGTGAATAAATTTAGCGGTGATTAACCTTATGTTTGACAATATCAGCGATGTACTCGAATATCATTGCCAATATAAAAAGCTCGATAAAATCGAGCCAAATTAAATAGAATTTTTGAGGAGTAGGGAGCATGTCTAAATATCGTATTTTTCTGCACCCTCGTTATATTTATTGCTAGAGGCTATTATGAATGTAAACAAGATTTATACTCCCAATCAAATTCTTATATCAAGTATATTTTTTGGCCCTTTTGTATCGGCTTATTGCTTAGATAAAAATTTTAAAGCACTAAATAAAGTGAATAAAAGCGTATCAATAGCCTTATACTTATTAGGCTTACTAATTACGATTACATTATACTTTGTTCCTAGCGGAAAATTTTTTATCTACTTGGCATATTCTTTAATAGCGCATTATGTTGCAGATAGAAAACAGATATCCCAAAAAGAAATGAAAAAATCCGATGATTATAGGGCTCACTCTATATTTAATTTACTTACTGTTAGTATTTTGGCTTTAGTTACTTTTTTAGCAGTAGTGTTTGTAACAGTATTCTCTATGACTATTATCGAGAGCTTTTTAAGCTAATAAATGTAACAAAGCCAGAAAGTGTCGCTAGCAAGCTGACTGGAGGTTTCTCCCATAATGTGGACACCTTAAATAACCTAAAGGTGTCGCAATACCTAAATACAATAATCCACGTATAACATGGTTTCACTAAAATCAGTTTAAAATAAAAGCCATTAAATTAAGCTACCAACCACATACCCAAAGCAAGCAGCTTACTAATAATGTACAGCTATTAATTAAAATTAACCTGATCATTAATCATGTTACTAATTTCATGCTGTGCTTTTTTTGCTTCAATAGATTTAGGGAATTCATTTACTATTTTATCAAAAAAGAAGCGTGCCTTACTTATGCTGCGTTCTTTGTTGTAAGGGCTTGCATATATTAGTCCCAGTTGATAAAGCGATTTCGCTTTTATACTGTCGCTTGAACCTGGGTTTTCGTAAACGGTAGAATACACGCCATTGGCATCGGCTAAGCGGTTGTCACGTATGGCTCTTTCGCTCATGGGTGTCAGGTCTTGATGAAATACTTCAGTCGACTGGCTTAACAAGCTACTTCTATTTACCTGAGCAATTATTTGTTCGCGAGATGGTTGCGACGTTAAGCTTTTTCTATCATGAATGGTCTTTAAGCGGTCTTCTACACGGGCATGTAAAATACTGTATGGAAATTCAATTAAGTGACGCTGGAAATACATCTTGGCTTTTTCATCATCACGGTTGTCATTTAAGCGGTTCATGTATACCAAGCCAATTTGATAAATC
>JAWUVO010000058.1:0-7455 GCA_034112325.1 Bermanella sp.
TGGCTTTTTTACCCATTTTTTTAATGGCGGCTTCAGCGTTTTCTTCAAACCCTGGCTCGCGACCAAAAATATGGTTAAAACGACGGGCCACTTCACGGGTAATTTCTACGTGAGCCACTTGGTCGGCACCCACTGGCACCTGACCGGCTTTATATAACAATATGTCGGCACTTTGTAATAACGGATAACCAAGAAAACCATAGGTGGCTAAATCTTTATCCTTAAGGTTTGCTTGCTGATCTTTGAAGGTTGGAACCCGCTCTAACCAACCTAAAGGTGTGATCATAGAAAGTAACAAGTGCAACTCTGCGTGCTCGGGTACCTTAGACTGCAAAAATAGAGTGGCGCTACCAGGGTTTACCCCAGCGGCTAACCAGTCAACCACCATGTCCCAAACGCTGTTTTGAATAACAGATGGGTCTTCGTAATGGGATGTTAAAGCATGCCAGTCGGCCCCAAAAAAGAAGCATTCAAAGTCATGTAGTAACTTTACCCAGTTTTTTAAAACACCGTGGTAATGGCCTAAATGCAATTTACCTGTGGGACGCATGCCTGAAAGCACACGTTGATGAGAATCTACAGAGCTAACTGGCTCTCCTGTTACGCAATAATGAGGAGGAGAAGTTTACCAAGACTTAGCAGAATTACTAGCTAGTTAAAGGCCTGTAGGGGATTTTTGCGAGGGAGTTTTTTACTAATATTTACGATTAATTTATTCCAATTCAGGAATCAGCCCTGCGCCCTGCCTTGTTATCAAGTAGTCGTCGCCCGTCATATCTACCACCGTGGTGGCTTCAAAGCCGCAATAACCGCCATCTATAACTAGATCTAAGCCATGCTCTAGAGTTTGCCTGATCTCGTATGGGTCTGACATGGGCTTATCATCACCGGGCATGATAAGCGAGGTGGTCATTAAGGGCTCGCCTAACTCTTCTAATAATGCCTGAGTAATGGCGTTATCAGGCACTCTAATGCCAATGGTTTTACGTTTTGGGTGCATTAAGCGCCTTGGGACTTCTCGAGTGCCATCTAAAATAAAGGTAAACGACCCGGGAGTATGGGCTTTTAGCAGTCGATAAGCGGTGTTATCTACCTTGCCGTAAACACTGATTTCGGTTAAATCACGGCACATTAACGTAAAGTTATGCTTGTCGTTTAACTGGCGAAGTTGTTTTACACGCTGCAGCGCTTTTTTATCTTCAAGGTGCCAAGCCAGTGCGTAGGCGCAATCGGTAGGAATAACCACCAAGCCGCCTTTGGCTAAAATTTCGGCCGCTTGTTTTATTAGTCGCTGCTGAGGATTGTCTGGATGAATCTGAAAAAACTGGCTCATGGTTACCCTTATTCAGTGCTTTATTCCATAGATGTTATTTAACTATAGTAAATATCAACATGCTTGTTTTATATTACCAATAATTAACGCTTAAACCGGTGTCGCCCAATGGGTCCATACCGGTGTGGCGCCTTCAGGCATTTTGCTAAATTTACCCAGCTCGGACCAAGGTCTTGGCCCATGAAAGTCACTGCCTTGGCTGGCTAATAAACCCAGCTCATTGCACAGCTCTACCATTCTGCGACTAAACGTCACTTCGGTAGCACCACTCACCACTTCCAAGCCATTACCACCGGCTTCGGCAAATGCTTTTAACATGCACTTAAGCTTGGTATTGGTCATTTTATATTTATCTGGATGGGCCACTACCGCTACACCACCTGCTGCTCTAATCCAGCCCACGACCTCGCTTATATCTGGCCAATGAGTTTTAACGTCGCCCGGTTTACCCGCGCCTAGATAACGCTTAAATGCCTGCGCCATGTTAGATACTTTTTCCATGTCGATTAGCGCTTGTGCAAAATGAGGACGACCGATTTGAGCACCATTGGCAATGGCTTCAGCTTTTTCCCAAATACCGTGAATGCCTTCTTTTTCTAAGCGTTCGCCTATGGTTTTTGCGCGCTGTAAGCGGCAGTCTTCTTGGCGGGCAATAGCCGCTAACATTTCGGGGTGTGTTTCATCAAACCCTAACCCCACCACATGGATTCCAATGCCATTCCAAACGGTAGAAAATTCGATGCCGGTTACCAGCTCAATGTTGTGCATTTTGGCCCGTGTACGTGCCTCAACAAGCCCATTAATGGTGTCATGGTCAGTAAGCGCTAACATCGTAACACCTTGTTCGGCCGCCCTATCAACTAAATCTGACGGACTAAGGTCACCATCACTTTTTAGGCTATGACAATGTAAGTCGGCCAGCATTATTGCTCTACCATCACGTCTTCAAAGCTTAAACCAGTTAGCGTTTTAATGCTTTTAAACAGATAAAACAGTGCAAACATCATCACTACCGTGGCCGGAATTGAAATAACAGGAAAGCTTAGCGCCGTCATTTTTCCCAGCTCCTCGTTAAATGCAGCTGTGCCAGCTGGACTAACCACAATCCACTTAGCCAGAGCATAGTTTAAAAATGACGACAAAAAGAACGATGCCGCCACTAAATAAGACGCCACATTTAAACTACGAGCAAATTCGGCTTGCTTGCCATGCTGGTTTAAAGCACTTTCGATCGCACTTATTTTTAAGATTTTGTCGTTGTATAAAAAGGTTTTTACTAGTGGATATTTGGTTTTTAACGATAAAACCGTCACTAAACCCAAGATACCTGGAATAGCGGCTTCTTTAATGGCTATATATTTAGGATCAAGTTCAAGCAAGCTAATACCGCCAGTAAGCAATATGCTAAACACACCCAACGCTGAAAACATGTTTATTTTTTGAGCACGCTTAAAATCATAGGTGCCATACAAAATTGGAAATGCTAAAGCTACTACTACCGCTAATTTAACTCCGTGAAGATCGTAAAATGCCGCTAAAGCAGTACCCAACTGAAGGTCAAGATTTTGTAGTTGCCCAAGCAACCAAGCACTTTCGCTACCTTTCATTAAAATAAGAGTTGGGATAACTATATTTAACAGTAAATTAGCCAGCATGCTTTCACGTTTCTCTGGCTTGGCAGCTTGGTCGGGGGTATTACTTGTTTGCAATGGTTCGCTCATTACTGGTTCTTCATGAAATATTTAACCCTATTTTAAGGACTCAGCGGTGGATGTCGAGATGTGATTGATCGCAGTTGGTAATTCGTTGATTTCACGGTACGATTAGCATTAATTAATCCAACTTAAATCAGCTTTAACAGCCACTGGTACCATTGAAAACCATGTTATATGCCATAATTAGTCAAGATACAGAGAATAGCCTAGAAAAACGTCTGGCCGCACGCCCAGACCATTTAGCTAGATTGACCACTCTAACAAATGAAGGTCGCTTAATTTTAGCTGGGCCTCACCCTGCAATTGATAGTGAAAACCCTGGCGAAGCAGGATTTACTGGCAGCTTGGTAGTAGCCGAATTTGATGATTTAAAAGCAGCACAGGCATGGGCAGACGCAGACCCATATATGGCGGCAGGCGTTTATGATCACGTTATAGTGAAACCGTTCAAGAAAGTGTTGCCTTAATTCTGTAGACTATTAAAATTAGAAACAATCAAATAATAAAATTTAAAGGAATACCACAGTGAAACGCATTACCGTTCTTATTCTAGCCCTTTTGGTGATATACCCAGCCGTTGCTGAAAAACGTTACGTTAAAGACGTACTAACTATTACGTTGCGAAGCGGCCCTGGAGAAGAGTATAAAATACTCAAAGGCCTTAAAAGTGGCGCCCACCTTCAGCTTATTGAAGAGTCGGAAGATGGTAAGTACGCTAAAATCTCTACTGACAAAGGTTTAGAAGGTTGGGTTATGAACCGCTACCTAGTAGATGAGCCAGTGGCATTTGAAAGATTAATTCTAACTCAGCGTGAACTCACCAAAGCTCAAAGTGATTTGGCTGATGTAAAAAATAAATACGCCAGCTCTAAAAAAGATTTAGCCGATGCTAATCGTAACGCCTCTGGACTCACTAAAGAAAAAAGTGAGCAAACTAAAGAGCTTGAGTACATTAAAAAAGTCAGTGCAAATGCCATTAGCTTAGATAAGAAAAACCAAGAGTTAATGACTAAAAACTTAGACCTTAAAAATTCTGTTGACGTATTACGTGCCGAAAATGAACGTTTGCAAAGCAACAAGGATGTTAACTATATATTAATTGGTGGCTTCCTTATTGTTTTAGGCCTGTTCCTTGGCTGGTTAATTCCTAAGCTAGGCGGCCGTAAAGGTGATGCTTGGGCATCGTAATAGATATTAAAATAAATAGTTAAATATCTAATCATAAACAAAAAACCAGCTATTAATTAGCTGGTTTTTTTACACTAAAAATTCAATTATTAATTTATTAACTTTTAACCTTTTAAATCAGGATTAACATGGCTTACCTAATTACCATTTTTGCTTTTATTTTTAGCCAATTTACATTTGCTGAAGAAACTACAGTAGATCCAGCTAGCTTAGAGCAAGTTGACATTGCTCAACCATACGTGACATTTGTAACCAACAAAGGAGACTTTGTACTTGAACTTAATCCTGCTAGAGCCCCTATTACCGTTGCTAATTTTTTAGATTATGCCAACAGTGGCTATTACAATGGCACTATTTTTCATCGCGTGATTAAAGACTTTATGATTCAGGGCGGTGGATTTACTGCTGACATGGTAAAAAAATCTACCAATGAAGAAATTAAAAATGAAGCTAATAACGGTCTATTTAATAATCGCGGTACTGTGGCAATGGCAAGAACAGCTAAAGTAGACAGCGCCAGCAGCCAGTTTTTTGTAAATATTAAAAATAATCATTTTTTAAATAATGGTTATCGTGACTTTGGCTATGCTGTTTTTGGTAAAGTAGTCTCAGGTATGGAATTACTAGACACATTAAGTTTGACTGAAACTAGTAGAAAAAATGGTATGAGCGATGTACCAGTAGATCCAATTATTGTTAAAGATGTGAAAGTTAGCTACGAAAAACCTGCCACTGAATGATATTCAGAAGCCATAAATGATAACAACAGCAAAATTAGAATGGTCTGACGGTACTCCTATTTCTACAGAGTTCCGCGATGTGTATTTTAATAAAGCCAATGGTGCCGAAGAAACACGCTATGTGTTTCTAGAAGGTAACAAGCTAGAGCAGCGCTGGAAAGATCATCCGTCTGATCATTTTTCTATCGCTGAAACTGGCTTTGGTACTGGGCTTAATTTTTTATGCGCTTGGGACCTTTGGCTTAAAAACAGCTCTCCCCATCAACACCTTCATTTTCTATCCGTTGAACTTTTCCCCCTTGATAAAAATAGTTTAATTCAGGCACTTGCTATTTGGCCGCAATTTAAGCCTCTTATTAACGTCCTTATAGACAACTACCCTGCACTTATTAATGGCTGGCATACCTTACATTTACCCAATCCTTTAGGTACAGGTGGTCAAGTTGTATTGCAGTTATTTTTAGGGGATGTTCACGATTGGCTGCCACAAATTAATGCAAATATTGATGCTTGGTTTTTAGATGGCTTCGCCCCGTCGAGAAATGAAGATATGTGGAACGAGCAATTATTTTTACAAATGGCGCGACTTACACCGTTTAATGGCACGGTGGCTACCTTTACCGCGGCTTCTAAAATACAACGGTTGTTAAAAGCTGCAGGCTTTCAAGTTAGTAAGCGTAAAGGCTATGGTCACAAGCGTGAAATGGTAATGGCTTCTCAGCAGTATACGAATGGTCCACAGCCACCTGCATGGCTATGTGACAAGCCTTGGTTAGTCAATTCCTATAAACAGCCAGCTTCTAGCAATCCTGTTAACAAAACAGCCATTGTGGTGGGCGCAGGTATAGCCGGTTGTAGTACCGCATTTAGTTTAGCTAAACGGGGTTGGAAGGTCACTGTCATCGACCAGAATACCGTAGCATCGGGTGCTTCTGGTAATGCCCAAGGTGTTTTATACGCGAAGCTTTCAGCTGAAATGAATTTACACAGTCAGTTTTATTTATCTGGATATTTATTCAGCTTAAATAACTTAAAGCAGCAATTATCTAATAATAATAATTGGAATAGCTGCGGCGTATTACAGCTGGCGACCAATCAGAAAGAACAAAAACGTCAGCAAAACTTTTGTAATAAATATCAATTAGATGAGGTAGTTGTAGGGGTAAATCAACAGCAAGCATCAAAACTGGCAGGTATTGATATTCCCTATTCAGGTTTATTTTTTAAAGATGGTGCATGGGTTTATCCACATGCGTGGTGTTCGAAACTCTTAGCAAATGAAAATATCACAGTACTAGAAAATACCCAGGTAGAGAAAATAGTTAAGCTTGAAAACACAGGCACCGACAATAATAACTGGTTAGTGCATACAAAGATTACCGATGGCATAAATAATTCAGGAATAACTAGTCAGGCATTAATTGTTTGCAATGCCAATAGTGCAAAGCTGTTAGATCACCTATCGTTTTTACCGACTAAACCAGTAGCTGGTCAGGTAACACAACTGACAGCTCAAGCAATAAACCTAAATACAGTGTTGTGCGGTGATCATTATGTTGCCCCTAGTCACAACGGACAATTAAATTTTGGTGCGTCGTACCGAATTAAAAGTGATAACACAGAAATTTTAGCATCTGAAAACGAAGCTAATATAGAAAATTTAAAGTCTGCATTCCCTAGTATTGGCGATCAGCTTGATATGTCGGTAAGCCCTACTGGTAGAGCCTCTGTAAGATGCACCTCACCAGATTACACGCCTATAGCGGGACCTATTTGTGATGAATTATTGTTTATAGATGATTTTTCAAAACTGAAAAAAAATAGAAAATGGAAATTCAAACAACAGGCGAGGTTTGTAAGTGGGCTATATATCAACATTGCCCATGGCTCTCGTGGCTTAACCTCGGCACCGTTATGCGCAGAACTCATTGCCGCCCATATTACCGGCGAACCCTTACCTATGCCTAAAGCTCAGGCAGATATGCTAAGCCCAAATAGGTTTTTGGTTAATAGTATAATTAACAGCAAGTAAGCGGCTGCTACTTATTGATCGTTAGCAGCCTTATCCCTTTTATAGGGATACTTTGGCATCACATAATTTTTTGCAGTCATTTTATTTTCTCGTATAGCAATCATCACCTCTTCAATTTGTTTACATTGCAGACGAGTTTCAGCCAGCTGAGCTTGCAATTCGTCAGTACAAGAGAAAAGTTCTTTCATAACTTTACGGAATTTATAATCTTGAATATTTTCCAAAATATCCTCCTCTAGCAAGTGATAAATAATCGTAATCGCACAATCAATATGCCAAAGATTAGCTAAAAATACAAAAAAGGATAAATGGGAAAATTAAATAGACTAAGGAAGAAGCTGGTTATGCCGTTTATGAAGGCATATAGAAATATATTTAATCAGTTAACTAAATATTTTTAATAAAGAAACTAGTCGATTAAAGCTGATCTCGATTCATTATGCTAAC
>JAWUVO010000059.1:0-14616 GCA_034112325.1 Bermanella sp.
CGCTGAAAGTATCATTGAAGCGTTTATGGGACTTAATGCCAATATTCTTGTGCAAGAGTACATAAAAGAAGCTGGTGGTGCCGATATTCGCTGCTTAGTAGTGGGTGGTAAAGTTGTTGCTGCGATGAAACGTCAAGGTGCCGAAGGCGAATTCCGTTCTAACCTGCACCGCGGTGGCTCAGCTGAAATTGTTAAATTAACACCAGCAGAAAGAAAAACAGCAGTAGAAGCCGCAAACGCTATGGGATTACATATGTGTGGTGTTGATATTCTTCGCGCAGAACGCGGACCAGTTGTTATGGAAGTTAACTCTTCACCTGGTTTAGAAGGTATTGAGTCAGCTACTGGTAAAGACGTGGCTAAAATGATCATGGAATTTATTGAGAAAAATGCAAAACCGAATAGCAACAAAACTAAAGGCAAAGGTTAATACTTAATGACAGAGCTTATTATTGCTGGCCACAACATTGCATTAGGTGAAACCAAACAGTTAGAGATACCTATGGTTCGGTTGTATACCAATACAACCATGGGTATTCCAGTGTTTGTAAAGCGTGGCAAACGCCCCGGTCCTACTTTGTTTTTAAGTGCTGCGATTCATGGTGATGAATTAAACGGAATAGAAATTATAAACCGTATCATTAACAGCAAGACGCTTAATAAGTTAAAAGGCACCTTAATTGCTGTACCTATGGTAAATGTTTACGGTGTATTAAATCAAAGCCGTTATTTACCTGACCGCCGTGATCTAAACCGTTCGTTTCCAGGTTCTAAAAAAGGTTCGTTGGCCGGACGCATGGCTCATCAATTTTTAAATGAAATTGTTGATAAAGCCGATTATGGTATCGATTATCATACTGGCGCCATACACAGAAGTAACTTGCCACAAATTAGGGCTGACCTTGATGATCAAGAAACACTGGAACTTGCAAAAGCATTCTCAATTCCTGTGCTCTTGAACTCGAACCTACGCGACGGGTCATTAAGACAAGCCGCGGTGGATCATGGTACTAAAGTCTTGCTTTACGAGGCAGGTGAAGCGCTAAGGTTTGACGAACTGTGTATTCGCGCAGGAGTGAAAGGCACTTTAAACGTTATGCGCCACTTAGACATGCTGCCAAAAGTTAAGCGTAAGGCAACTGCTGTAGAACCGATTATAGCCAGAAACAGTGGCTGGGTTCGTGCCTGCGAAAGTGGCATAGTCGTGCATGCCAAAGAACTTGGCGAATTAGTATACAAAGGCGATACTTTGGCCACCATTAATAACCCTTATGGGGAAGCACTTGAGGATGTAACAAGTCCTTATGAAGGCATTATTATTGGTAAGCAAAATATTCCACTAGTTCAAGAAGGAGAAGCTATGTATCACGTTGCTTACTTTAAAGACCCTGATGAAGTGGTTGAGAATATTGAGCTATTGCAAGAACAACTTCTGCCTTACGAGGGTTAAATGTACAGTCTTTTTATTGTTGTACCCTTGCTTGTTGCCTTCTTTGTTATTAATAAAGCGGTCAACAGGCAATTAATAAAATTAGGCGAGCGAAACAATGTAAGTCTTGAACGTGTTTTTTATATACAAAAAACCGTTCAGATCTTTCTGCTCATTATTACACTATTTACCATTGGTTTATTGCTAGGCATAAACTATGACAAATTTGGCTTCATTCTTTCAACGTTATTTACTGTTGTGGGTGTGGCGCTATTTGCTCAGTGGTCAATTTTAAGCAATGTAACTGCCAGCTTAATAATATTTTTCTTCTTTCCGTATCGTGTAGGCGATACTATTAGAATACAAGATGACAAAGAAAACTTAGAAGGCTGTATTGAGGAAATAACCTTATTCCACCTTTTAATTCGGCAGGCCGAAGGTGATATGATTAGCTATCCGAATAGCTTAGTATTTCAAAAAGCCATTATTATTAAACCTAAGAAGAAGTCATTACAACATGACAACGAATAATTCTAAGATTTTGGTGGGTTCGCTAGAAATATGTAACCTGCCTAGTTTCGACATTGAAAACCTGCATATTCGAGTAGACACAGGCGCTGCCACGTCTTCTTTACATGTGGATAATATTGAAGAGTTCACGGTAGATAAGCAAGACTGGGTTAGATTCGATATTCACCCAGATTATCATGACGTGACCAAAGTAGTTCGCAAAGAAGCTAGAGTTAAAGATACTAAAATTATAAAGAGCTCAAATGGCACAAATCAGAAACGCCATTTCATCGAAACTCTTTTTGTTTTAGGTGATCAAAGCTGGCCGATTTTATTGACACTGACCGACCGCTCTTCCATGAGTTACTTGATGTTATTAGGTAGACAAGCCATGGCTGGGAAGTTAATTGTTGATGCTGAATTTGAATATTTATTAGGCAAATAAGGGGGTTAACCCTTTATTTTCCTAATAGATCTCTAGCGATAATTTCCTTCATTACTTCAGAAGCTCCACCGTAGATACGCTGAACCCTAGCGTCTAAAAATGCCCGAGCAATTGGGTATTCTTCCATATACCCATACCCTCCAAATAGCTGAAGACAGTCATCAGCTACTTTGCATTGCAGTTCAGTGCTAGACAGTTTGGCTTTTGATGCCATTACGGCTGATAAGCCATCTTCTTCGTATAGTGCTATGCAGTGCAGAATAAATGCCTGATGAATACTCACCTGAGTATCAAGCTGGGCCAACACAAAACGGGTATTTTGCAACTGACTTAAAGACTGACCAAATAACTGACGTTGTTTGGTATATTCAACCGTCATATCTAACATGCCGCTACACGCCGCTATAGCGCCAACCGCTAATATTAGTCGTTCTCTTGGCAGTTCATTCATTAGGTGGGCAAAGCCCTTATTCAATTGTCCTAAGGGTTCTTTTACCAAAACATCACTAAAAAATAGTTCCGAGGTATCGCCGCAGTGCTGGCCAATTTTTTTTAAGTTGCTGCCTATGTCGTAGCCTTGCGATGCTTTTTCTAACAAGAATAGACTGATGCCTTTTGCACCTGCATTTGGATCTGTTTTTGCCGCAACAATACACACGTCGGCATGCTGACCATTTGTTATAAATGTTTTTTGGCCGCTTACTAGGTAGCCTTCATCGGTTTTAATTGCTTTGCATCTCATGGCTTGTAAATCGCTGCCTGCCCCAGGTTCGGTCATGGCTATGGCGCCAACGGCTTCACCCAATGCTAATAATGGCAGCCACTGTTGCTTTTGAGCTTCGTTACCTAGGTGGGATATATAAGGTGCTACAATATCGCTATGCACCGATACATTAGTGGCCAAGGCTGCAAAACCCCGTTGTGATAATACCTCTATCACCATGGCCGACATATTAAGGTCACCTCCACAGCCTCCATATTCGATGGGCATATCTACACATAAAAACCCAGCTTTACCCAGCGTTCTCCATAATTGCCTTGGAATAATACCCTGCTGTTCCCAATCTAAATAACTGGGTGCTACTTCTTGATCTAGAAAGCGATTAAGCGATTGTTTAAATAGATCTAATTCTTGGCTCATATGGCCTCTGTTGTTGTTATTTTTAGTAGATTGATGGTTATACACGCTTATTTGAACCTATACTAAACAGGCTGAAAAGCACATTAAACATCAAACATGATGATCTATTCGTTAAGTTGCTTTTACCCCACTACACATCCATATAGTTAGGTGTAGATCAGCCAGATAAAGACAAAAAACTAGAGCATTTGAGCAAACATCTGTATGCTCGCAAAAATATTTTTTATAGGGTTTCAGTATGATCCGTTTGGTCCGCTATTTATTACTTTCTATTCATTTTGTTGTGGGCTCACTTGTGGGGTTACTTGCGGGCATTATTCGGCCTTTTCACCCTAGTAATAGCCGTATTTGTGCACAGACCTATTCGAAAATTGGTTTGCCAATTATTGGGGTTAAAGTTCATCACGAAGGCAAAGAAAACTATCCCACAGATAAAAGCTTTATTGTCATATGCAACCATCAAAGTAACTGGGATTTATTTGTTGTAGGCAGTATTGTGCCCGAACGTACCGTCAGTATTGGTAAAAAAAGTCTTAAATGGGTACCGCTTTTTGGTCAGTTGTATTGGTTAGCCGGGAATATATTAATAGACCGTGGCAATGCTAAAAAAGCCATGGAAGCCATGGCCGCCACTAAAACAGCACTGATAGAGAAAAGAACCAACATTTGGTTTTTTGCAGAGGGCACCCGCAACAATGGTAAAAATATGCTGCCTTTTAAAAAAGGTGCATTTGTAACTGCTATTAATGCAGGTGTACCCATAGTTCCAGTTTGCTCTAGTGCTTATCTTGATGACTTCAGTTTTGACCGATTTAAAAACAACGATGCCTATGTACGTGTATTACCCGCTATTGATACAGCAGGAATGACAAACAAAGACATTCCGGCGCTTATGGAAAAGTGCCATATAGACATGATGAAAGTAATTACTGAGCTGTCGGCAAAGGCGGCTGCTAAAGTCTAAGCTTAATTACATTCTACCCTCCTCTAGCCACTGCTTTCTTATAAGCAGTGGCAACATTGTTAAACTGTCATTTCCGTTTCTAAAGCCTCTTATATTAGCTCTTAGTTAGTTCTTAGTTAGTTCTTAGTCAGTTCTCGTGTGTATCGCGGCTATTACCTTGCAATTCCATAATTGACGCCTTTACTAATTATTAGGATGAACAAATGGAAACCCACGATTTATGACGATTAAAGTGCTTATATGCGACGATTCTAATATGGCGCGCAAGCAAATGTCTCGATCGCTGCCAGCAGACTGGCCCATCGAAATCACCTTTGCTAAAAACGGTGCTGAAGCCATCGAGGAAATTAAAAAGGGTGGGCAAGAGCTTATGTTCTTGGACTTGACCATGCCAGTTCTTGATGGGTATCAAACATTAGAAGCCATTCGTAAAGAAGACCTTCCTATTATGGTGATTGTTGTTTCTGGCGATATTCAGCCAGCTGCAAGGGATAGGGTTAAAAAGCTAGGAGCTATAGAATTCATTAAAAAACCCGTGGACAAAGACAAAATAAAGTCAGTGTTAATTGAATACGGCATCATAGACAACGCTGGGGGTGACAATGAGTAATATCACCGCCTTAACCGAGGATGAGCGTGATTGCTATCAAGAGATTACAAATGTGGCCATGGGTCAAGCCGCTGATCGCTTAGCGCGGTTATTAAATGTTTATGTGGTTTTACCTATACCTAACGTCAATATTATTGAACGCAACGAATTTAAAATGACAATTAAGTCATTAGAAGACGCTCCTTCAGTTAGCGCTGTATGCCAGGGGTTTATAGGTGCAGGAATTGCCGGAGAAGCGTTATTGATTTTTAATGACTCAAGCTTTTCAGATATCGCAAGACTGCTTAACTATGGCAGTGAGCAGAATACAAACGAAGAATTAGAAATGTTAATGGATGTGGCTAATGTACTTAATGGCGCCTGCATTCAAGGCATAGGTAATCAGCTAGACATTAACTTCAGCCAAAGCCACCCAATAGTTTTAGGACAGCATCGCCCTATTAGTGAACTGCTTGACGACAAACATGCAACATGGAAACGGACTATGGCAATAGAAATTAATTACACAATTAAAGACCACAATGTAAATTGTGATTTAATACTGCTATTCACTGAAGAAAGTGTTCATCATATGAATCGCTTAATCAGTTTTTTATTGGAAGATTAATTATGTCAGACTCACAATTAGACATGACAGAATTCCATTGGTTAATGGATATTTTACAGACCATAGACGTAGGTTTAGTGGTGCTTGATCGTAATTACTCAATAAAATTGTGGAATGGTTTTATGGAGAATCACAGTGGGCTTCGGCCAGATCAAGCCAAAGGTAAAAATTTGTTCACGTTGTTTGATGAAATTGATGAAAACTGGTTTAAGAAAAAAGCCGAATCAGTCTTCTTATTAAATATTCGGGCATTTACTATTAGCGAACAAAGGCCATACCTATTTAAATTTAACAACAACCACCCTATTACAGGCCGGGCTGAATATATGTATCAAAACGCGACGATTATTCCTTTAAATAATGCGGACGGCAGCACAGAGAATATTTGTCTAATTGTATACGACGTAACTAATTCAGCTATGAGCAAACACGATCTACAAGGTATTCAAAACCTGCTCGGTAGCCATTAACAATATTACTCAGCTACTTTTAATGCTAACTGATCAAAGGATGCCAATTTCAGGATCAATATTGGCAACTGATTGCTGTAATTTTTCGCCCAGCTTTACATTCTTTTTCATTTCACCTAATAAACGTTCTAAATGGTGTTCTAGACTATTTAGTTGTTTAACTAAGATTTCGTGGTTACGATAAAAATCATCGTCAGGGTTTAGTTGCCTAGCTTGGTTTATCACTTTTTTTACATACAATAATTGCTGACTGAAAACTATATTTGCTTTTTGTGCGTTACGCTCCACAATCATTGCATGTTTGTACAGCGCTTCTAAATGATCAGGACTGACAGTGCCATTCTGAATATTTAAATCATCTATTGTTTTGGGATTATTTTTAAACAAATAAAAATAGAAAAAAACAAAACAAAACAAATAGGTTAGCAACCAACCTAGCCAATTAACATAGCCTGCATTTAACAGAGCTTCAAAATTGAAAGCTATTCCAATTAGCGTGGCCAATGAAAAAGAAAGTTTAACCAGTTGGGTCACAATAAATACCTTTTAGCTGTGCAACTTAATATTAATAATATTGATTAGAAAATTGGAAATACAAGCCATTCCAAGTTATAAAAAATAATAACACCCCAAACAAATACAACTTGAGATAATGAGAAAAATACCGCTGCACTGGCTATGTCTTTAGATGCTCCAGATAAGTCATGTCTCTCTGGACCTATACGGTCAATAGCATATTCAATAGAGGTATTCAGCAGCTCGGTGATTACCACGATAAATAATGACAATACCAACATCACAACTTGAGCTAAGCTTTGGGCAATACAAAATGCCACTGGCAACATAATAAGCGCTAATAAAAATTCCTGCCTAACAGCTGCTTCGGTTTTCCAAGCTCGCTTAATTCCTTTAAAGCTAAAACTAGTTGCATTGAAGATTCTTAAAATACCAGTAGTAGTAAATTTTTCATGGGCCATGAACGTATATTTCTTATAACCTAGATAAGCGCATACACTACCTTGACGACCCAATATTAACAAGACAGAAAGTCTCAAAAACACAAAAAAGATAACGGTATAAAATAAATATCTTGACGATTTCAAACAAACCCGCGAACCTATCACTAAACACTGCTAGCAATAAATAAATTATGCCCCGTTCAATCGCTAAAAAGACAATAAGTCTGCACCCAATTGTGCAATCCATAAGTTTTGGCTTTTATACCATAACGGGATTTGTGTGCGCCCTGTTTATTAGCTGGATGCTAATGGCCAGCATCGATTTTGCCTACCCTATATTGCATGACAGTATGGATATAACCCAGCATACTGAAAAATATGGCCCACAAAACCGTTATAGAGATAACTTTGAAAACACCGATCGAGCTGAACGAATACGATTATTTTCAGCTATCAATAGCGCCATCCATAAACAGGGTAGTGGCTTAGCCCAAATAGAGTATTACGATAAAAGCTCACTTAAAAAAATTGATACCTTGTTACATATTAGCGAAATTGTGCACTTAAAGGATGTAGCTGCATTAATTGATGCATTCAAAATAATAGCTCTGGCCTGCTTAGTAATTTGGCTAAGCTTGGTTTTACTATGTTATAAAAAATATATCTCGCCTCCAAACCTTAAGCAACAAACCTTATCTACTTTAGGTATTGTTGCAATTAGTGCATTAATTATTATAGCCATAGGGCCTGTTACTGTATTTTATGCCTTCCATGACTGGATATTTCCAGCAAACCACAAATGGTTTTTCTACTATCAAGAATCTCTTATGACTATATTAATGAAAGCACCTTTTTTGTTTGGCTACATTGCAATATTAATTACGCTACTGACTATTCCTATTTTTATTATTATAAATATAGTCACATCTAAATTTTTAATTAATGGTGATAAAGCGTAAGCTTTTTGCTTATCAAGTTAGAATTACTAAACTACCTTACTATTTTTAACAACTTAAAGGAGACACAATGTCTTGGACTGTTTATTTATCTGGTGAAATTCATACCGATTGGCGCGAACAAATTGAACAAGGTGCAAAAAATTTAAACCTTGCAGTTACCTTCGTATCAGCTGTTACCAATCACGAGGCCAGTGATGCCGCTGGCGACCATCTTGGTAAACAAGACCTACCATTTTGGCGAGACCATCAATCCTCTAAGGTAAATGCTATTCGTACCAAAACTATGATCGAAAAATGTGACTTAGCTATTATTCGCTTTGGCGATAAATACAAACAATGGAACGCCGCCTTTGATGCTGGTTACTGCGCTGCTCTTAATAAACCCTATATCACTCTTCACGATGATTCTATAATTCATCCATTAAAAGAAGTAGATGGCTCGGCTATGGGTTGGGCTAAAACCCCAGAACAGGTAGTAGAAACACTTAAATATATTATTAGCGCTTAAAGTCTTAATACTATTAATTAAGAGAATAAAGAAAATTAACTTAAAAAAATGCCAGCGAATGCTGGCACTTTTTTATATTGAGCTTTGGATTAAATTTTGTTAAAAATTTAACTCACCTACATGCATTATTTTTCAAGTATCGCTACTACACCTTGACCGCCAGCAGCACAAATCGAAATCAAGCCTTTGCCTGAACCTTTTTCGTTTAACAACTTAGCTAAGTTACCAACTATACGGCCACCCGTTGCAGCAAAAGGATGTCCTGTTGCCAGTGAACTACCATTAACATTTAACTTAGTACGATCAATCTCTCCAAGTTTGCCAGCCAATCCTAAGCGATCCTGACAAAAACTATCGGTATCCCAGGCTTTCATAGTAGCTAACACTTGCGCAGCGAACGCTTCATGAATCTCATAAAAATCAAAATCTTGTAGTTTCATGTTATTACGAGCTAGCATTTTAGGCACGGCATAGGCTGGCGCTAAAAGTAGCTCTTCTTGGTAATCGCTGTCTTTTGCTAAAAAGTCCACTGCACTAGATTCATAATCAGTAATGTAAGCTAATACGGGTAAACCCTGTTCTTTAGCCCATTCTTCACTGGCCAATAAAACCGCACTTGCTCCGTCAGTTAAAGACGAGCTATTACCTGCCGACAATGTACCACCATTTTTGTCAAATGCCGGACCTAAAGACGCCAGTTTTTCTAAGCTGGTTTGTGGCCGAAGAATGTTATCTTTTTCTAAACCATTAAAACTAGAGACTAAATCATCCATAAAACCAGATTCATAAGCTTGGGCTAATTTCTGATGACTTTGGTAGGCTAGTAGATCTTGATCTTCACGTTTTATATCCCAACGCTTTGCAGTAAGCTCGGTATGTTGTCCCATACTCAAGCCTGTTCTTGGCTCACCATTACGAGGGAAACTAGGAGCTAAAAAGCTTGGACGAAAAGAAGCTAGAATCTTTAGACGCTCGCCTGTTGTTTTTGCCTTATTAAGCTTCATCAACATAGATTGAAATTTATCACTAATAGCAATAGGTGCATCACTAGTGGTATCTACACCGCCCGCTATACCCGATTCTATTTGGCCCAATGCAATCTTATTAGCAACCGAAATAAAAGCCTGCAAGCCTGTGGCACAAGCTTGCTGCATGTCTGTGCAAGGAGTTGAAGCACACAGCTCTGTATCTAATACAGTTTCACGTACAAGATTAAAGTCACGGCTGTGCTTCATTACCGCACCTGCCACAACTTCACCTACCGCTTTACCTTTCAAGTTTGTCTTTTCAACTAGACCTTGAATAGCGGCACCCAGCATAGCCTGATTATTTATACCAAAATAAGCTGTATTAGATTTAGCGAATGGGATGCGGTTTGCTGCAACAATTGCAACTCTGCGTGGAAAAGCCATATTGTTTTATCCTAAAATTAAATTTTGACCAGTTTCATGGCCACTTTAACAGCCAAGGTGTCAACCAGTCTTGGCACTGAACTTTAAACTCGGGGGATATAAATAAATCCCCTTCTTTAGGTATTGTAGAAAATTCATGTACCTGACCGTTAAATTCAAATTTAATAGCAAATGCATGGAGATACAATCGATCAGAAGCTTTACCGCCATAACGTTTGTCACCAACAATCGATCCGGCTAATGACTTCATCATAACTCTAAGCTGGTGTGTTTTTCCAGTTTTTGGTTTTAGTAAGCAAAGTCGAAAACCGGGAACTAGGCCTTTTGATACAAACTGAGTAATAGCTGGGTTTTCGTGGGTTTTTAATAATTTATAACTTCCATTGCGGGTCTTAGCCATATCGCCTGCTACTTTACCCTGCTTTTTCTTTAAGCCATTTTCACAAACAGCCAAGTAGAATTTTTCTACTTGGCGCTCTGCGAATAGTTTAGATAAGTCAGCACATGCCTGTTTAGACTTGGCTAATAATATTAGACCTGACGTTGCTTTATCTAACCTGTGTACAGGCCATAGCTCTATATTAAGCTGCTGCTTAACAAGTACTACAAAACCCGGTTCTGAGTCCTGAGTATGAAAATTTAAATCTATCGGTTTATAGCAAAGTATCCAGTCTTTATGGTCGAAAAGTACTTCTATTTTTGTTTGGTTGTTCACTGTTTTTTTCCATATTCTTATGCTTTATCAATCTGTAAAAATTTATAATTTCAAACAAAAAAACCGCGCAACTGCGCGGTTATTTTTTAGCTAGCTTGAGCTTTTAAAGGCTTTCAGCTGGAGACTTCTCACCATGACGCTTTTTGTGTTTAGCAATAATACGTTCAGGTTTCAAAATGAATCGTGCTAGCGCTGGTAATAATAGCAATGCACCAATCATGTTCCATACAAACATAAAGGTTAATAAAATTCCCATATCTGCTTGGAATTTAATTGGCGACCAGATCCATGTTCCAACACCAATTGCTAGAGTTAAACCTGTAAAGCTTACCGCCTTACCTGTTGTTTTTAGTGTTTTAAAGAATGCATCGTGCAAACTTAGGCCTTCAATTAACAACGCTTCTAAACGGCTATAAATATAGATACCGTAATCCACACCAATACCAACACCTAATGCAATAACTGGTAACGTCGCCACTTTAACACCTATTCCCATTTGTGCCATAAGCGCCTGACAAAGAATAGACGTTAATGCCAGCGGGGTAATAATACAAATTACTGCACGCACCGAGCGGAAAGTAATAAAACACAATACCGATACCACAATGTATACAAATATCAGCATAAGATTTTGTGCTTTTGCAATTACTTCGTTGGTAGCCGCTTCAACACCCGCGTTACCTGAAGCTAATTTAAACTGAATAGATTCATTATTTTCATAGCCTTTAGCAAACTCTTTTGCCACTTTAATTACACGCTCTAAAGTTTCAGCTTTATGATCGTTCAAGAAGATAATGACCGGAGCCATTGAGCAGGTTTGGTTTAACATACCACCAGGGGCACGTTGAACACTGGAGTTTAAGATATTCTGGTTACGAGAAATAGCTGACCACTTAGGGTTACCTTCATTCATCGCTTTACCCATTAACTTAGTAACAGATACTAAAGAAGCCGCCGATTGAACACCTTCGACATTTTCCATTTCCCACATTAAGCGGTCCATGGCATCTAATGCTTCAAAGCTTGCGCAACCTTCAGCTGGAGTTTCAGCCATAATTACTAAAACATCTGAGCTAGTTGAATAGTTATCTACAACAAATGCGTTATCTTTATTATAACGGCTGTCTTGGCGAAGCTCTGGAGCGCCTTTATCCAAGTCACCAATTTTTAAATCTTGACTTAAATACGTTCCACCAATGGCTAAAACAATCGCACCAACAATAGCGACTATGGCCATCTTAGTTTGAGTGAACTTAGCAACCGCTTTCCATAATTTAGGTTCAGCTTTTTCTACTTTTTCAGCGTGAGCAACACCCGACTTACTAATACCAACATAAGACATTAATAAAGGCAGCAAAATTAAGTTGGTAGTGATAATTACTGCAACACCGATAGATGCCGCCACAGCCAACTCTTGAATAACACTTATTTCAATAAATAATAATGTCAAAAAGCCAATCGCATCAGAAAGTAACGCCAACATACCTGGCACATACAACCCACGGAAAGCCAGTCTTGCAGACATCTCTTTATCTGCACCTCGGCCTGACTCTATGGCAATTCCGTTAATAATTTGAACCCCGTGACTGATACCTATGGCAAACACTAAAAAAGGTACCAACATTGAGTAAGGGTCAATCCCATAACCAATTAAATTCAAAATACCTAACTGCCAAGTTACAGCAACTACAGAACATACAACTGGAATAATGGTTCCACGAATACAGCGAGAGTAGACATACAAAAGAATAGTGGTAATGACGATAGCCATAATGAAAAAGCCAACAACATTTACTGCGCCTTCAATAAGGTCGGCCATCTTTTTAGGGAAACCAATAATATGAATGGCAACGGTGTCGCTGCTGTATTTATCTCGTACTTGAGCTTCTAAAGCGTCAGCCAAAGCCTTTGGGCTTAAAGCATTTCCTGTTTCAGGATCTATTTCGTACAAAGGCACGTCAATCATGGTTGATTTGAAGTTATTTGCGACTAAGCGACCAACTTGACCCGATTTAAGGATATTTTGACGCAGTTGCTCAATACTTTCTTCATCACCGTTGTAAGTAGCTGGAATAACTGGGCCCCCTTGGAAACCTTCTTCAGTTACTTCTGTCCATCGAACATTTGGTGTCCATAAGGATTTTAATTTTGATCGGTCAGATCCGTTGATGAAAAAGACTTCATCATTAATCTGTCTAAGAGTTTCCATGAATTCAGGATTAAATATATCCGAATTTTTACTCTCGACAATGATCTTTATATTATTAAGACCACTGCTTAAATCTCCTGCATGGCGCAGGTGATTTTTGATGAATTCATGCTCAAGTGGAATGTATTTTTCTGAACGAGAATCTAGTCCAACCTGAGAAGCGTTGTAAGCTAAAAATACTGTAATAGCCATCAGTATGGCCAAGAATATACCTCGGCTACCAAAGAATAAACGTTCTAACAGTGGCTCTGCATCTGGAATCAAAAAACTATGCTCCGGTTCCGAATTAGGCATTTTATTATCTGACATATCTATTTCCTAATCCTTAAATACTTTTAACAACAACAGGCAATAACTCGCCATCTTCATTCAGTAATTGAACACCGTTTTCGCCAACAATTATAAAGTGGCCAGCAGTGCTTTCTATAATAGCCGCTGCGTTTGAACGATCTACACGTATGCTACTTTCCCATTTACGAGCAAAATCAAATCCTCGTAAAAAACCACCGCCGTTACCCACTAAATATATAACGCGTCCAACACGGTCGGTACCACCAAGTATGGTTTGCTCAGTGCCTGTGTTAACTAGACGCCAGCTGCTACCAAAATCTTCAGTACGAGCTAGGTTACCACGCAGCCCATAAGCCACTTGGATACCTTGCTTGGTTAACGAAGTTAAACCAAAATATGAGCCTGTATATGGGCTAAACATTTGCTCCCATAGATCACCGCCATTTGTGGTGCGCAGCATTAAACCTGCTTCACCTACCATCATTAGCTTATCGCCGCTGACTTGCTCAATACTATTTATATGAAAACGATCTGGATTTTCAACATTGCTGCTCCAATCTTTCCAAGACTTTCCGCCATCTGATGTTTTAAATACCATACCGTAGGCACCTACAACAAAGCCTTCATTCGAGTTCTTAAACCAAAGGTCTAATAAAGGCTTGGTCGAACGGGACTCTAAGTCAGATTCTGCATCTTCTAAAGCATAAGTGGCATTCTCTAGTTGCTGCTCTACCTCATCAGTTTGGTCTGAGTCGCCCATAATTCTAACTTTACTTAATTCTGACTCGAATTTAGCTAGGTTAGTTTTTGCTTGAGCCAAAACCATTTCGTTAGCTTTAAAGCCATCAAATTGTTTTACCCAAGTTTCACCAGAGTCATTAGTATGCAAAACAACAGCGTCATGACCAACCGCCCAACCATTTGTGCTGTTAACAAAAAACACAGAGGTTAGAGTTGTAATAACAGGTACTGAAGCTTGCTTCCAAGTAAAGCCCTCGTCGTCACTAAAAATTATATGTCCACGACCACCTACTGCTACTAAGCGTTCGCCTACAGATGTTATATCTAGTAGCAAAGAAGACGCCGCCTTTAGGGTAGCTCGGGCGGGCGTGTCCAACGGATCTTGCCATTCGGCATTAACTGGTAATGCTATTGAACTTATTGCAGCAAAAAAAGCACTCACTTTTAACAATCGAAAAGCTTGCTTAAACATCGCTGACACTGATGACAGTGGTCGCATTAATAAATCTCCAAAATCTTAATAATCTTAATAAAAAATTCAAATACTAACAAAGGCCTAACGTCCGCGACGGCGTAGCTCTTGCGGCGTAAAATATCGTGGCCCTGGTGAAGGCTGACTAAAGTCCATTGATGTACGTTCTTCACT
>JAWUVO010000060.1:0-24785 GCA_034112325.1 Bermanella sp.
CTTCTAAAGTTTACGTGTTCTATTACTTGCTTTAGCTGATGGTCTTCAGCCACATAACTTACCCAGCCTTGATCAGCTTTTGTTTTACAGTAGCCAAAGCAGCCTGCGTCGTTAGCTACATCTTGAATTTCTGCAGCGGTCTCTGCTTCAAAACCTTGGCGGCAGAGTAAAACTAATTGAGTCATTGCCATATTAATATTTATATCCAGTTTTGGTAAATGCCAGTCGTTTAACGGCAGGCTTTAAATTTAATTTATTTGTTGTTCATTTTACGATCAGACAAGCAAAATTTTATAAACGAAGCCGTATATTGTATCGCTTCGTCAATGTGCTGCTGATGAGTGAAACCACTTTTTTTTCTGGGCTTTAAATCGTGATCGCCATCTTCTAACCAAAGCATAGACAACGAAGCAGGTAGTTTTTGTTCTACAAACAATTGTTCTACTTCTGTTCTATTACCCAACGCGTCTCTTTCACCTTGGACAATCGACATAGGTATTTCTAAATCTGATAGATGTTCGATTCTTAATTTTTCAGGTTTACCCTGCGGGTGAAATGGGTAGCCCAGTGCACACACCCCTTTTATATGTGGATTTACTGTAATTTCTTGCTCAAAGGTTGAAGCTAACATTGAAGCCATTCGCCCACCCATAGACTTTCCAATTAATACGCAAGGTTTAGATAACTGCTTAACCACCTCATCAAAACAAGCTAACAGTTCGGGGGCACGATTAGGTGGACGCTTTTTACCTGTCAAACGACGCTCTTGCATATATGGAAATTCAAACCGTGCAACCTGAATTCCAAGAGCAACTAAACCATTAGTAAATGTGTTGATAAAATCACTGTCCATTGGAGCACCCGCACCATGAGCGAAAATACACAAAGGGCCATTCGCTGGTCCATCAATCACAATTTCCATTTCATATCTCATCATTTATGCGGCGCTAGTTTACTTGTACCAACGGAAAATACCAATCGAACATTTTTCGGTCAGTTTTAAAAAAAACCTGCTAAACTTAATTTCACTCTTGGTTAAATTAAATAACCTATTTTACTTATGAATTAACTGTTTTTTTGACATCCACATATTCATAAATAGCGTATCACTTACATAAGCGAATTTATTTAGCTTTTAATGAAAGCCATTCTTATTTACCGATGTAAATTAGATAAATATACCTAACTTCCTGTTAAGTATGAAAAAAGGTTGATGTGTATCAGTGCTTTTGATTGCAATTGCACTCACCTTTCATGATAATTGCGCCGATTTTTTAACTTGCTGCGAATGGAACCTGTAACATGAGCACTGCTACTGAGCAACTTACCTATAACTATAAGGTGGTAAAATACTTTGCCATCATGACTGTAGTCTGGGGCATAGTTGGTATGTCTATCGGCGTACTAATTGCCTCTCAACTTGTCTGGCCTGAGCTAAATTTTGATGTTAGGTATCTAACATTCTCTCGCTTACGTCCATTACATACAAATGCGGTAATATTCGCATTCGGCGGTTGCGCCTTATTTGCTACATCTTATTATGTGGTGCAACGTACCTGCCAAACTCGAATCTTCTCTGATTCTTTAGCCATGTTTACCTTTTGGGGTTGGCAAGCTGTTATTGTCGCCGCTGCTATTACGCTACCAATGGGCTTAACATCTACTAAAGAATATGCAGAACTAGAATGGCCTATCGACATTTTAATCACCATTGTTTGGGTGAGTTACGCGATTGTATTCTTTGGCACCGTTGCTAAACGATCACAGCCGCATATATATGTTGCTAACTGGTTCTTTGGAGCCTTTATAATTACCATCGCTATTTTGCATGTTATTAACAGCCTAGCTGTGCCTGTATCTATGTTTAAGTCGTACTCGATTTACGCTGGTACAATTGATGCCATGGTTCAATGGTGGTACGGCCATAACGCAGTTGGGTTTTTCCTTACAGCGGGCTTCTTAGGGATCATGTACTACTTTGTTCCCAAGCAAGCTGAACGTCCGATTTACTCTTACCGTTTATCGATTGTTCACTTTTGGTCATTAATATCAATATATGTATGGGCTGGTGCTCACCACCTTCATTACTCAGCACTGCCAGATTGGGCACAATCAGCTGGCATGGTAATGTCTTTGATCCTACTTGCGCCTTCTTGGGGTGGCATGATCAACGGTATAATGACGCTGTCTGGTGCTTGGCATAAACTTCGTACCGACCCTATTTTACGCTTCTTAGTGGTTTCACTGTCGTTCTACGGCATGTCTACTTTCGAAGGCCCAATGATGGCAATTAAAACGGTAAACGCGCTGTCTCATAATACCGACTGGACTATTGGTCACGTTCACTCTGGGGCGTTAGGTTGGGTTGCCATGGTAACAATTGGTGCTCTATACAACTTGATTCCAGTTGTTTTAGGCAAAAAACAAGGCGAGATGTACTCAATTAAGCTGATCGATATTCACTTTTGGCTTTCTACCGTAGGTACTGTTCTTTACATAGTAGCGATGTGGGTAAACGGCATTCTGCAAGGTCTAATGTGGCGTGCAGTTAATACCGATGGAACATTAACCTATAGC
Source organism: Bermanella sp. (assembly GCA_034112325.1). Lineage (GTDB taxonomy): Bacteria > Pseudomonadota > Gammaproteobacteria > Pseudomonadales > Oceanobacteraceae > Bermanella. The sequence goes on from JAWUVO010000060.1 coordinate 2,578, forward strand.
TTTGTAGAGGCTTTAGAAGTGTCTTACCCTGGTTACGCGATTCGTGCACTAGGTGGCGCTATATTCTTGTCGGGCATGCTAATTATGGCTTACAACGTATTTAAAACAGTTCGCGGCGCACACGCTGACGACCAAGCTGCAGCTCAAGCTAAACTAGCTCAAGCTTAAAGGAGAGGTAAATGAAACACGATATAGTTGAAAAAAACCTCCCTCTCATGATTGTATTAATTATTATTGCGATCAGTTGGGGAGCATTAGCTGAGATCGTTCCGTTGTTCTTCTTAAAATCAACAACAGAACCAGTCGAAGGGCTAAAGCCTTTGGTAGCGATAGAACTTGAAGGTCGTGACATATACATCCGTGAAGGTTGTCACGTTTGTCACACACAAATGATTCGTCCGTTCCGTGCTGAAACAGAACGTTATGGCCACTACTCGTTAGCCGGTGAACATGTGTACGAACACCCTTTCCTTTGGGGTTCTAAACGTACTGGTCCCGACTTAGCCCGAGTAGGTCAACGCTACTCTGACGATTGGCACCGCGCTCACTTGTATAATCCACGTGACTTAGTGCCAGCATCAAACATGCCTGCTTTCCCATGGTTGTTTGAAGATAAAGTTGACGGACGTGATACTCCTAAAAAAATGAGAGCGCTACGTTCAGTAGGTGTTCCTTACACTGATGAGCAAATTGCCAGTGCTAAAGAAGATACCGACGGTGTTCGTGAAATTGATGCCCTTGTTGCTTACTTGCAACAGCTAGGCACCATTATTACTAATAAGCGATAAGTAGAATGGATATTAATGACGTGCGCGGTTTGGGAACAGTTTTCGCCCTAATTGCGTTTATAGGAATCATTGCCTGGGCTTATAGCACCAGGCGCAAGGGTCGCTTCGAAGAAGATGGCGACATGATTTTTAGCGATGACGACATCGCGAAGCGTTCATCAGTTTTGGAGAAAAAAGAAAATGACTGAACTAACAACATTTTGGCACTTCTGGGTAACCGCCATTGTGATTGGCACCATGGTTTCTTGCGGTTTGCTTTTGACAATTACCACCAGAGGCCAAAAATTCGACAATGAAACAGATCAGACCACAGGCCACTCTTTTGATGGTATTGAAGAGCTAGACAACCCTCTTCCAAGCTGGTGGAAATGGTTTTTCTGGTCAACTATCGTTTATGGCTTTGGTTATATCTTAGTTTACGGTATTGGCGGATGGACTGGTTTTAGCGATTGGAGCTCTCACGGTCAGTGGGAAAAAGAAGTAGCTCAAGCTGAAGAAAAGTATGCACCTTACTACGCTAAGTTAAACGCAATGACAGTGGAAGAACTGTCTGTAAATGAAGAAGCTCTGGCAACAGGTCAACGCATTTATGCCTCTAACTGCTCGGTTTGTCACGGTTCTACGGCGGCTGGCTCTTTGGGCTTTCCTAACCTGACTGACAACGATTGGCTATATGGCGGCAGCCCTGCTGCAATCAAGTACACGTTAACAAATGGTCGTAATGGTGCTATGCCTGCAAATGGCTTGAAACCTGATTTGACCGCTGCTGAGCGTTCTGACATTGCGTCTTACGTATTGACTATGTCTGGTCGTGAAGGCACTGGCGATACGGAAAATGGCAAACCTTTATTCGCTCAAGCATGTGCTGCATGTCACGGTGGAGATGGTAAAGGAATGCAGGCTATTGGTGCTCCAAACTTAACCGATAACATATGGTTATATGGCGGCGCACAAAAGCAAATTGAATTTACTATCCAGCATGGTCGCGCAGCTGTTATGCCGGCTTGGAAAGAAATTTTGGGTGAAGATAAAATCCATGTTCTGTCTGGCTACGTATATTCTTTATCTAAGCAGTAACTATTGAACTATTCATTGAGCTACCTCAATAAATGATTGAAAAGCGGCTTTTAGCCGCTTTTTTTATATTTATTAGTTAGTGGCAATACCCTACACTTGGCGCAATCAACTCAATCTGTAGTTCGTTAGCTGTTTTCAACATAGCCTCTATTTTTAATCTAAAATACGTACATACAACTTTAATAAAGTTTAGCTAACGACTTTCGAATAATGAAAGGTACACAAATAGCATGAGCGGTAAAATACCAGTAGTCGATGTTACCCCTGATAGCATCAAAGGTAAGTATGAAGGTGTAACAGCCATAACCAGCGACAAACTTTATGTGCGTGCAATAGATGGTTTATATAATCGCTTGCGAACACTTTCTTTGTGGGCGCTAATGTTTGGTTATTTTGTCACTCCCTGGATCAATGTAGCTGGTCGTCAAGCTGTTTGGTTTGACCTGCCCACTAGGCAGTTTCATATTTGGGGCATTACCTTCTGGCCTCAAGACTTTGCCCTTTTAGCTGTGCTATTAATTATCTCTGCGTTTGCCCTGTTCACGGTCACAACTCTGGCGGGCCGAGTTTGGTGTGGTTACAGTTGCCCACAAACGGCTTGGACGTTTATTTTTATGTGGGTGGAAGAAAAAATAGAAGGCAGTCGCAACAAGCGCATTAAGCTTGACGCAGCGCCAATGACTGGCAAAAAGTTATTACAAAAAACCAGTAAACATTCAATATGGCTATTAATCTCTATCGGCACCGCCATTGGTTTTGTTGGATACTTCTATCCCGTTAGAGAACTAGTGCCCGATCTAATAACGCTGAGCTTAGAAAATAGCTGGTCTACATTCTGGATATTATTTTTCACGCTGGCAACTTATGGCAACGCAGGGTTTTTACGAGAAAAAGTTTGCCTGCACATGTGTCCATATGCGCGCTTTCAGGCCGTTATGTTTGACGAAGACACCTTGATTGTGTCATACGACGAACGTCGCGGAGAGCGCGGTACAGGTCGTGGGGCACGTAAAAAAGGACTAGACCCTGTAGAAGAAAATGTAGGTGACTGTGTTGACTGTAATCTGTGTGTTCAAGTTTGCCCGGTTGGCATAGACATACGTGAAGGCCTGCAGTATCAATGTATAAGTTGCGCACTGTGCATAGATGCCTGCGATGAAATAATGGATAAAATGGAATATCCAAAAGGTCTAATACGCTACACCAACGAACATGCTTTAAAAGGCAACCCGGTTCATATACTGCGCCCCAAGTTAATTGGTTACGCTGTAGCACTGTTAATAATGATAGGTTTATTTGCCTATGTCATATTTGATCGGCAGCCCCTGCAACTAGATATTATTCGCGATCGTGGGTCCTTATACAGCAATACAAGTGACGGTCGTATACAAAACACCTACCAAGCTAAAGTGTTAAATATGGCTCAACAAGCGCATAGCTTTACCATTAGAGTTGAAGGTTTAGAGGGCGCTAAAATGGGCGGTAAAATGAGTATTAACTTAAAAGAAGGTGGCGTTGGCACCCTTCCAGTTAGTGTTAACACGATCCCATGGGAGTTAAAAAAATCCCGCACTGATATTAAGTTTATTATTACCCGAGATGACGGCCTAGAAGCATTTGAAGAAAGCCGATTTATTGGCCCCGCAGGACAATAATTTTCATTGTAAACACGCTATATCCTAGCATTTAAAGCCAACAATGCTAGGATAGCCACCCGCTATACCGTAACGTTACGGCGCGTTAATCACCCTATTATTTTTAATGTGATAACTATGAAATCTAATCAAACTGAAACTCGCCCTTGGTACAAAGAACCCTTTGTATGGATGCTTATTGGTGTACCAATGAGTTCTGTTATTGTTGGTTCTTTTTTTATATATCTAGCCGCCAGCACTAAAGACACATTGGTTCGAGATAACTATTACAAAGATGGCCTAGCCATTAATCAAGAACTTCAGTGGGATAAAAAAGCAAAGTCATTAGACGTTAAATTATCTATCTTGATTGAAGATAATACTGCAACAATAAAATTACTGGGCAGCCGCCAAGTTCCGCCTAATACGCTTTTATTAAAACTGAGCCACCCTACGTTAAAAGATCGCGATCGTGATGCGTTTTTACAACTGTCTGAAAATGGTGATTACATCGGTTATATTGACACATTTGAAGACAGTCGATTTTACTTATTAGTAGAGTCCGTTGAACAGCAATGGCGAGTTAGAAAAAGTATGACTATTACCCAAGGTCGCACAGAAGAAATTTAAATTTCATGAAAACCTGTTATCACTGTGATCAAGTTGTTGCTGGCAACTTAAACATTCAACTAAGTATTCTTGGGCAACCACGCGACCTATGCTGTATAGGATGTAAAGCTGTTGCCAGTGCAATTATAAATAGTGGTAGCGAATCTTTTTACCAATTTCGTACCGACGCCAGCGAAACACCTGAATTCAGCCCAGAAGAACTGCCTAATTTTATATCTGACGAACTTTCGTTATACGACAACCCAGTTGTACTAGCCGATATTGCAGAGCCTGCTGACAAACAACATCACTTCAACTTATCTCTTATTATTGACGGCATTACTTGTGCGGCTTGCGGCTGGTTAATCGAAAAAGAAATAAAACGCTTTGACGGTATAGATTCTGTTAATTTAAATTTAAGCCAACACCGACTGTATTTAAGCTGGGATCAAAGCAAAACGCCGTTAAGTAAAATAATTTCACGTATTTATCAAATTGGCTTTAAAGCCCACCCGTATACTCCTGATAAAGCCCAGCTACATTTAGAAGAAGAGCAACGCCTAGCTACTCGCAGATTAGTATTAGCCGCGTTTGGCACCATGCAAGCCATGATGTTTGCCCTGCCACTATACGTGGGGGATTGGGCTGGCATATTTGAAAAATTTGAGACCTACTTTCGCTACGCCAGCTTAGCCATTGCTACTCCTGTTGTGCTGTTTAGCGCTCGACCATTCTTTGTGGCATTTATACGTGACATTAAAACTCGACACTTAACCATGGACGTACCGGTTTCAATTGCCATTGGCGGTGCTTATTTAGCCAGTGTTTGGTCGACCTTTACCGGTGGCCAAGAGGTCTATTTTGACAGCGTATGTATGTTTACTTTCTTTTTATTAATAGGCCGATTTTTAGAAGCGCGTACCCGACTACGCTTTGGCGAAGCTGGAAACAATCTAAACACACTGCTGCCACGCTCCTGTACTCGCATAGACCCTACAAGCAAACTGGAAACCGTTATTCCTGTTTCGCAACTTGCAGTAAACGATATTATTAGGGTGTTACCTGGCACTACAATTCCGGCCGATGGCATTATTATATCTGGCCGCACCAGTATTGATGAGTCAATCATTACGGGTGAATTTATTCCGGTAGCTAAAACAAAAGATAATATTGTAATAAGTGGTAGCTTGAATATAGAAAGTCCATTTGAAATGCGCATTACCGCGTTAGGTAAAGACACTCAATTATCTACCGTTATGTCGCTACTAGACAGAGCAGCAAACGAAAAACCTAAAGTAGCTATCGTTGCTGATAAAATTGCACAATACTTTGTGGCCGCAGTACTTGTGGTGTCAGTCGTAGTATTTTCTACTTGGTATTTTATAGATAGCGACAAGGCATTCTGGATCACCCTGTCTGTTCTAGTAGCCACCTGCCCCTGTGCGCTATCGCTGGCAACGCCTACGGCATTAACGGCAGCATCTGGTGCATTACGCAAGGCAGGCGTACTAATAACCAGAGGACATGTACTTGAAAACCTAGTAAAAAGTCGGCGAATTATTTTTGATAAAACCGGAACCTTAACTCTAGGCAAGCTCTCAATTGAAAAAATAAAACTATTACATGGCACAGAACAAGACGCTTTAAATATTGCCTGTCGCTTAGAAGCACACAGCCAGCACCCTATCGCGTCTGCGTTCAAACCACATGCTCAAAGTAATTTAGCTAACAACGTATTTTTATCTCCAGCGCAAGACGTTATGGTTGAGCCTGGCCAAGGCTTGTCGGGTATGGTTGATAACATGACTTATCGCTTAGGAAATGTAGATTATGCAACACCTACCGATACCAATTTAACTGTAAAAAAACCCGATAATGGTCACTGGATTTTATTAGCCGACCAACACCAACCCATTGCTTGGTTTTTATTCAGCGATCAAATTCGTCCAATGGCTAAAGAGTCATGCGCACAACTAAATAAAATGGGACTGACCACAGAAATGTTAAGTGGTGATCAAAGCCATCAAGTTCAGGTAGTCGCTAATGCTGTTGGCATAACTAAAGCACAAGGCAGCAGCACTCCTGAAGACAAGTTAGATTACCTATCGACACTTGAAGAAAACGATATGAGCATTATGGTGGGCGATGGTATTAACGATGTACCGGTGCTTGCAAAAGCCCCTATCTCTATTGCCGTAGGCAGCGCTAGCGACTTAGCCAAAACCCATGCCGATGTCATTCTGGTAGGCAATCAACTTCAACGCTTACCGCAATTAATATTACAAGCTAAGCGCACTTCTAAGATTATTAAACAAAATTTAATTTGGTCGCTGTTCTACAATGCAAGTGTTTTACCATTAGCAGCGCTTGGCTTATTACCACCTTGGGCCGCTGCAATTGGTATGTCGCTAAGCTCACTCGTGGTAGTATTTAACGCATTAAGATTAAACACCCTGCCAACTGTAAAAATAAGCCAGCTTTAAATTAATACACAAACAGTCTAAGAAAGGCACGCCACCGTGGAAATAATATTTATCACCATCCCAGTTACTCTTTTATTTATAGGTGCTGGCGCTGCGTTATTTTTTTGGGCCAGTAAAAAGGGTCAATTTGATGATCTAGACAGTCCCGCTCATCGAATTTTATTTGATGATGACAACGCACCAAATAGTCATGCTGAAGATCAAATATCGACAGATGAAGCTGCGACTAACAATGCAGACACAGCCGACTCAGACCCTAAATAATGAACGAACCCCTGTCTCTTTTAACCGCCTTTCTTTTAGGCTTTATGGGCAGCATTCACTGCATGGGAATGTGCGGTGGAATTGTAGGTGCGCTATCTTTAAGCTCAAAATCTAAAGACGCTGCTAGTCAAATTTACCCAAAGCCAATTAACCCAATTGTATTACAACTTAGCTACCATGTAGGCCGCATTACCACTTACGGAATACTAGGGCTAGTTGCTGGCTTTGCAGGCCTGTGGCTGGCGTCTACCCACGCAAATACTGGCTTAGTTTTGCGTTCGCTGTCTGGCATTATGCTAATTTTAATGGGCATATACCTATTCGGCTTAACCCAATCACTTAGTTGGCTAGAACGTGCGGGATCGGGTATTTGGAATAAAATGCAGCCATTAACAAAAGGATTACTGCCTGTCAGCCGATTAAGTCAGGGGTTAAAACTGGGTATTATATGGGGGTTTTTACCATGCGGCTTGGTTTACAGCACCCTAAGTTGGGCGGTTGTATCAGCAAACCCCGCACAAAGCGCCGCTTTAATGGTATTTTTTGGATTAGGTAATTTACCTGCTTTATTAACCTTCTCTATATTTACTGAAAAATTAAACCAGTTTAAACAACACATTGCTGTGCGCAGCTTAATGTCCATTGGGATAATTGGATTTGGGTTGTGGACTTTAGCCGCACCGTGGCTAGTGGCAACTTAGAACGGCAAACACGATTACAGATAGCCCTAAATACGTTATCCTTGTTTAAAGTATTTAGCGGTAAAGGAAAAACCATGTCAGGAGCATCAAACGTTACTCAATTAATTAGCTCTAGTAATGGCAGCAAGACTCACTGCAGCACCTGTAGCCTAAGTTCTTTATGCCTACCTATCGCCCTAGATAAAAATGACCTTGATGCATTAGACAGCGTAATTAAGCGCGGTCGACCAATACAAAAAGGTGAATTCTTGTTTAATCAAGGCGATCCATTTAATGCCATTTTTGCCATTAGAACAGGCGCTATAAAAACCTACACCACAGCTGCATCTGGCGAAGAGCAAATTACTGGCTTTAACCTTGCCAGCGAACTGGTAGGACTATCAGGTTATAGCCAAGACGCTTTTCCGCTAAGCGCAAAGGCACTTGAAACCACCACTGTGTGTCAATTACCAATTGATCAGCTAGAAACTTTATGCAACCAACTACCGGGCCTGCGTAAGCAAATCATGAGTAATATGGGCTGTGAGATTCGTAAAGACCAGCAGATGATGATGCAATTATCTAAAAAGAATGCTGATGAAAGACTGGCCTACTTTTTACTAGAACTTAGTAGCCGCTATCAACGCAGAGGGTTTTCACCAAAATCGTTCCGTCTTCCTATGTCCCGTATCGATATTGGCAACTACCTTGGGCTTGCAGTAGAAACCGTTAGTCGCATTTTTACTCGCTTGCAAACACAGCAACTTATTGAAAATGAAGGCAAGCAAGTATCGTTAATTGATATTAAGGGTCTTTCTCTTTTGGCAGGTGTAGAGCCTAGCGAAAGCGAATCAGGTACTAAAAGTGTCGATAATACCGCCAACTTAAAATAAATTTCCTCTACCTCTACCTAGAGCACGGCTTAATCTTAAGCCTCTTCAAATGACAAAGCTGACCAGCCAGGCAAATCTAAGTACTTATAACTGTTAATAAAATTAAATTGCAAGTATTTTTTTATTTTTCTGGACTGTTTCGATTGTTTAGCTAAAGTCATAATGTCTAAGACAAAATGACTGATTAAAAATACGTCAATTTAAGTCAAAGTTAGTAAAAACATTAAAAGACAGCCCAATGCAAAAGTGGCTATCAAGGAAAAAATCATGGGCATCTGCCCCAGCGAACTACAACATTTAGTTATACGCCCAACATTAGAGTATTTGGGTGAATATTCAGAAGACGCGGAAACATTGTTAGTGGCAACAGCCGCCTTTGAGTCAGGCATGGGATTTAGGTTAAAAGGTGACAAAAAAAGATTGGGGGTATTTCAAATAAGCCCACAAAGTCACCAACACATTTGGGACCATTACCTAGCTAAAGACCCAGACCTTGCCAGTAAAATAAGAGGCTTAGCTAGCCAGCGGGAGTTTTTGAGTCACCCACACGCTGAACTAGCCACAAATTTAAGCTACAACACCGCTATCGCTTGGATGATATACAAGCGCAAAGGCCGTCCACTGCCAAATCGTCAAGACTTAGCAGCCGTTGCCAAGTACTGGAGAAGTCATTTTCACAGCCGACCTCAAGGTTCAGTAGAAGACTTTGTTAAGTGCTACCAAAACTTTATTGTCGCAGACAATAACTTAGTTAGCTCAGACAAAAAAGCCGCATAATACGGCTTAATAAACCCCTTTGACTGACTGGGCTAGCACTCCAACCTTCCTACCTCCATCGGCATATCTCATTTAGACATAATCTCATCTAAGCACCTAAGAACTGCTTACGATGTTTACTATTAGCCGATGTGAAGATTTCTTAACTTCGATCGACTGGTCAATTTTGTTAATACATCCATTAAGTGGCGTACCAGGTCTAACTATTTATAGGTATCGAGCTTAAATTAAACTTAAGTGCTGTAAAACTTTAATTAGGCAGGCATCTTCGCTATCCTTCACTGAAATTTAAAACGACCTAAAATTTTAAAAGGATTTAATGTGAAATATTTAGTCAAAAAACTAGCTTTATGCCTAGCCCTATTTATCCCCAGCGCATTTAGTAGTGCCTCGCTGCCTACAGATACCTATGAAGACCTACAAAACTTAAAATCTAATGTTCGTGCAGCTTACGTAAACGCACTTATAGTCGACAAAGACAGTCGCGCACATGCTAAGCGAGTAGCATTTATTAATAAAATTGATGCTACTTTGGATAAAATCGAAAACTTAACAGAACTAAGCCAAAAACATCGTAAAGAATTAAGCAGAAGCCTAAGTATTTATTTACGTTCGGCTAAAAACGAAGCCAATACCTACGACATTAACTTAGGCTCGCGTACATTCAGTAACGGCTATTCAGCTTATTCAGAATTAATTGAACACATTTATGCTCCTATTCAAACGATTGAAGTCTCTGAAAACATCCCTAAAAAATCTATCCAAATATATGCTTTACTAGATCACATAGCAGAAGCAGTAGAAATTCATGGCGAGCGGATTATTAAAACCAAGCGTGTTGCCAAACTCACACAAACTAATTTAGACGCCATGTGCGCAACAATTGAATCGGGATTAGAAGATATAGCCAAATACCCCGATTCAAAAAGTGTTATCAACAAAGCTTCATTAAAATGGGGGTTTATTAAAGCCCCAATCTGTAATTTAGATCAAACCAGTGCACCGTATACCATTACCCATTATGGGTTTTTATTAACAGACATACTGCGTAAATATGCAACCGACCAGCTTGGTAACTTAGTAACTAGCTAAACCTGCTTACTAATTTGTATACCTTGCACTTTTGGAAGAGCGCTTGCGCGTAAAAGGCCTATAAATTAGTTCGCGCGATATGAGTACGAGACTTAAGCCTGCGCTTAACCAAGGCACTAGCTTTATACAAGGCAAACACCATGATTTGGGCAGTAAAAATTTTTTAGTATTTTATGTCACTAACTATTTATATTGGAATTGTCAGCATGAATATTATTACGGCCAACACATCTCATATTAGTCACATAGCCCTATTATTTGATGCTTATCGTGTTTTTTACCAGCAAGCAACCGACTTAAAAGGTGCTACAGACTTTATCTCTAACAATTTAGAGCATGGACAATCAACTATTTTTTTGGCCCAAGATGACAAAGGAGAAAGCCTAGGCTTTGTTCAGCTGTACCCTAGTTGGGAATCCGTCACCATGAGCAAGCGCTGGGTGCTATACGACTTGTATGTGTGTCCTAAAGGACGCAAGCAAGGCATTGCAACCTTATTAATGAATCGTGCTAAACGGCTGGCCCAAGCAACTCAAGCAAAATATATTACCTTAGAGACCGCTACTGATAATAAAAATGCCCAAGCTTTATACGAAAGCCTAGGTTACATACAAGACAATGAATTTCTTACCTATAGCTTAGAAATAGATAGCTTAGAAATAGATAGCTTAGAAATAGATAGCTTAGAAATAGATAGTTCAGAAGTAGATAGCTTAGAAATAGAATAGGTTTTTCTAGTTTCAATAAGTTGGATCAATCAAATCATTTTCTAACCATGGCTTTAAATTACATTCATCAATGTCTTAGCCTGTAGCTGAATTTTTCTAGAATCAGCGTATATTTTTAATATTTCGTCGACATTAATTTAGAAAGCTATAACGGGAGAACTGTACTGGTTTATCTATTTCATGTATCTCGGTAAAGTTTTTTAGATCATCCACTAAATAAAATAATCTAACTTCCCATCCACCAAATTTAAGGACTTGTAGAACATTGACTGAGTCGATTACGAATTTGGTGATTGGCGTACCGATGTGACATCTGTTACATGAGAACGCTTGCGCGCGACAAGCCTATTAAAATTATCGCGCGCAAGCGCCCTCCCACAGTAAAGCACAAGCATTTCCTATCTATTTACCTTATAATCCCGCCCAATTAGTAGTACCCGGATAAAGAGTCATGGTTCAATTTTTCGACGCAACAGCCCCAAAATCAACAGGTAAGCAGACTGATCCAGTAACTGTCGAGCTAACTGATGATGAAGTGGCTGCGCAGAAAGCTAAAAAACAAGCGTTTAACAAGTTACAAAAGCGCCTAAGACGCGACACTGGCCGCGCCGTGGCCGATTACAATATGATTGAAGATGGCGACCGAATAATGGTGTGCCTATCTGGTGGTAAAGACAGTTTTGCCATGCTAGATATACTCATGAGCCTGCAAAAAAGTGCGCCTATAAGCTTTGAACTGGTGGCGGTGAACCTAGACCAAAAACAACCGGGCTTCCCTGAACATATATTACCTGGCTACCTAGATAAGCTGGATATTGAGTATTACATTGTTAACCGTGATACCTATTCGGTAGTAAAAGAAAAAGTACCCGAAGGTCGCACCACTTGCGGTTTATGCTCACGCTTACGCCGTGGCACCTTATACGGCTTTGCTGAGGAAATTGGTGCTAACAAGATAGCACTTGGGCACCACAGAGATGACATGGTAGAAACCATGTTTTTAAACATGTTCTACGGCTCAAGAATGGCGTCTATGCCACCTAAACTGCGCTCTGATGATGGCCGTAATGTGGTCATTCGTCCTATGGCATATTGCAGAGAGTCAGATATAGAAGCTTTTTCAAAGTTAACTGGTTATCCAATTATCCCTTGTAACCTGTGTGGCACTCAAGAAAACCTGCAACGCCAAAATATTAAAGCCATGCTTACTCAATGGGAAATAGACACCCCAGGCCGTGTTCAAAATGTATTTAGCGCTATGCAAAATATTGCGCCGTCACAAATGGCTGATAACCAGTTGTTTGACTTTGAAAACCTAAGAGTCGATCGAAGTTCTGAAAAGCCACCCTACGAATTTGAAGACGGGCAGGTAGTTGAAGGTATTGGTAAATTTGCAGAAAAGCCACCGCGTTTACAGCCTGACAATATTATCGCGTCTGCGTTCACCCTAGACGACTAGCACTAGGGTTATGAATGTTTTATAAATAGTTATTGAAACAAGTGTCCCTCAAATTATTCTAGTAACTTCATTAAAATTGAATTTAAATGATTAAAATCTAAGCGAAAAACCAGCCTCGAATGCCCTTTTAGTTAATATCACCATTTTCATCTACTTCAATTTGTCGTACCATCCCTCTTATTAGAGCTTTTACTCTAAAGACAACCTAATGATTTTCGACAATAATTAAATATCTCAATTATGCGGCTAATCATAAAATAATAATAAAATTACCAAGGTAATAAAATGAAGCAAGTTCTGCTTAATGGGCGTGTCATGTGCATGCTGCTACTTTTATCAATGCCCTTGTCATCATGGGCTTTAACAATTGATGGCTATGACATTCCACAAACTATTTCGGCTACGAGTAATACTGCAGAGTTAAAACTAAATGGCGCCTCTATGCGTATTTTATATGGCATCATCGACACTTACATTGGTCAGCTGTACCTTGAAACTCCCTCTACAGATCCTGATAAAATAATTGAGGCCGATGAATTTAAGCGAATGGTCTATAAAATTGTACTTAAGCGCGTTAGTGGTCGTCGTATTGCGTCAGCAATGTACGATGCGCTGCAAATTAACGTGACAAAAGAAGAAGGTATACAGCTTGAAGAGCGCCTTCAATTATTAGTCAATATGTTTGATAGTAGTTTGAAAAAAGGTGAAGAAAGCTACTTGGAATGGGTGCCTAAAAAAGGCTCTAGAATTGTTATTAATGGTGTCGTAAAAGGTATGATTCCAGGTAAAGACTTATACGATGCTATTTTGAAAATATGGATTGGGGAAAATCCAGTTGCCAGTAAGTTTAAACGCCAAGTATTGGGCCTACAAGATCATGAGCCGACTAGCTTTAGTCATAGAAAAGGTCTTCGTTAAAATTTAGCAGCCTATTAGCAGCCTATAAGGAGCAGTTGTATCGACCTACCCCAATAATTTCGATCTCTGCTTTGCTGCTACTCTTATCATAGAGATTCTCTAGCCCTAAAACCACTTGGCGCTTTCCTCCAATACTTTTAATTCGAATAAACGTCGTTTTATAATTCGCTGACGCTTGAATTTCTTTAATCATGACGGTACTGACTACTTTTTCAGGGCCTTTTTCATTCCATTTTACCCACTGTAAATATACCTCATCACGTTTATTGGTTCGGGCAATCACTAGCCTTAACTGACCAGTATCGTTACCAGCTTTCCACGGCCCCACCCCCTTAACATCGTAAAGAGAGGCTGGCAGCTTATATATATCGTCAAGATGCTGAGGCGCTTTAGTCTGCTGCGAGTAACACAGTCCAGACCAAGTAAATAACAGGGTTAAAATTAAAATAAAACGAGCCATAGTCACTCCATAGCTTTCATCAATATAGAATTAATATAAGTTTAGCAGTCGTGGCAAAAAGCGCTCAATATGTCTACAAACAAGCTAACCAGTAGTGTGCAAATAGCTTACAATCAAACACTAATAGTAAAGCAAGCTTAGTTATTCAATGAAGACCAAATTAATAACCCCTAAAGGCTTCCAAGCGCTTAAAGATGAGCTTGAACATCTATGGCGCGTATATCGGCCGGAAATTACTAAAAAAGTTACATGGGCCGCCAGTCTTGGCGATCGCAGTGAGAATGCCGACTACAAAGAAAACAAACGTATTTTAAGGCAAATAGACAGCCGTGTTCGCTTTTTAAGTAAATGCGTAGAGCAATTAAAGGTTGTTCATTATTCGCCAGAACAAGCTGGTAAGGTATTTTTTGGCGCTCATGTGGAAGTTGAGGATGACGATGGTCATATAAAGCACTTTCAAATAGTGGGCCCAGAAGAAATTTATAACAGCAGTAATATATCCATCGATAGCCCAATGGCCAGAGCGTTGTTATCTAAAGAGGTGGGCGATGATACGCTAGTAAAAACACCTAGCGGCCCACAACAATGGTATATAAATAACATATTTTATGATTGTTAAATGCATGTATTAAATTTAACTATTGCTCGTAGTATGTATAAATCGTCTAAGCTTACTTATCAGCCATTACTTTTAACATTTTACTAAAAATCTACAGGCGTTTATGTTATTTAATTTTGATTTAAGTCCAGAGATTGAAAAATTTATATTATCGAATCCTAATACTCGAGAATACGATATAATTCGTCACTTACAATCTGTAAATCGTATTCCTTCTACCGCTTTAAGTAATTCGCTTTCTATGTTTCGCTGCCATTTTTTAATTTTTAATGCGTTGTATCGACTTCAATTAAAAACCCATGTTCATCAAACATATTCTTTAAATATATCCAGCATTAAAATCACAGTAACAAACTATGTGCCTGAATATTTAGACAACCAACTACAACAAAATCAACCACAACAAAACCACCCTACTGAGCATAATAATAATGCATTATCACATTTCTATTTAGATATAAATCATGTAATGAAAGCTACCGAGCAAGATGTAAATCGATTACTTGATCAGTTTTGGAACAGTTATTTTAATAACGACCAAAAACAAAATGCTTTAAAGGTTTTAGGTCTTTGTGAGCCGATTGACTTTATTGCTATAAAAAAGCAATATCGTCGCCTAGCGATGAAACATCACCCTGACCGAGGTGGTGATGCGAATCAACTTATTGAAGTTCATCAGGCCATGCAATGTTTAGAAATGTATTACGTTTAAGTGCTGTTCTAGCTTTATTATTTAACATTGCCACTGTTAATGCTAAGTCATTTAGCCACGGCACAATTCTTCAATATCATCATGTAAACACCACTACACCTGCTGTCACTAGTATAAGTCCTGATTTGTTCAAACAACATTTAGAGCTTATTCATCAACAAGGATTTTTGGTCATTCCATTAGATGTAATGATTCACAGTATAAAACTAGGAATACCGTTTGAACGTAAAGTAATTGCTATTACATTTGATGACAACTTTCGGTCAATTTATGACAATGCGTTTCCTTTACTAAAAAAACGCAGGCTACCTTTTACTATTTTTGTTAATCCAAAATCTATCACTTCGAACAATGATTCTAAGCTTACCTTGTCATGGGACCATTTATCAGAAATGAAGCGTCACGGTGCGACGATTGCAAACCATACTCAAAACCACCTCCATCTTTTACAAAAGCTAGATAACGAGACACAGCCGCAATGGCAGAACAGAATCAAGCAAGAAATACTATCAGCTCAAAAGCAATTAGAACAAGAATTAGGCGATACACCAAAATGGCTAGCTTACCCTTATGGCGAATTTGATAAACATTTAAAGGCATTGTTAGTTGAAATAGACTACTTAGGATTCTCGCAGCAATCGGGTCCAATTAGCCAAACCACCAACTGGCAAGCGATCCCTAGATTTCCTGCTTCAGGTGTTTATTCTAACTTGCCAACGCTGACCACAAAAATAAATAGCCTAGCCTTTTATATACACTCAGAGAGTCCTGTTAGTGAGCTGCGTATTGAAGGCAGCCCAATGCCTGCAATAGAAATAGTGGTTGATAGCCACAATGTTATTGATTCGCAGGTAGCGTGTTATTTTTATGGCGAGAAAATATATTCAGAGTCAGAGATCAGAGGCGATAATTTAATTATTACCGCCCAGTTTGAAGGGCCTATTCCGTTTGGTAGAAGCCGATACAACTGCACTGCCCCAAGTAAAGATGGTAATTATTTTTGGTATTCTATGCCTTTTATATCAACCAACGAACAACATGAGTGGCAAGACTAGATGGTAGTTTTTTCGGTCGACAAATAATTTTTTGTACACTGCTTAATTTGATCAGCAAGTAGCAGTGTCGCCTGACCACTTATATTTTTGTTAGCGTAAACTAAAAATAATGTGCCTTGTTTTTTGTATTCTACATCAAGCTCAATGACCTTTAGCTTGCCTGCCTGTACCAGTTCGTATGCCTCGTGAACCGGGATCCAAGAAAAGCCTAACCCAGCCGTCAAAAAAGCTCTGGCACTCTCAAAATTACTTACTGTCCAGCGTAAGTTAGCGCCTAACCAACCAGCATCTCTATTTTGCTTAATTCCAGAGTCTTTAATTACTATATGAGTATGCTGAGTCAAATCGTCCATGGTGACTTTTCGATCTAACTTGTGTAACTGGTGGTCGGGGTGAGCAACAGCCACTAAATTAATGTCCATTAATTTCTCTCCCATAAAACCAGGAGGAACAGTTGGCCCAATTGCTAACTCTACTTTTCTTTCTAATAACGCCTCAGATGTACCTGAAAGTACTTCTTCTCTAATCACTACCTTGCAGCCCTTACTAACCGGTAAAAACTGTTTGAATGCATTAATTAAAATACCTTTAGGCAAAATGGCATCAACGGCTATTTTAACCTCGGCTTCCCACCCTTGCCCTAGATTATCGGCTATTTGTTCAAGTTCTAGGGCTGAGTCTATTAACGCTCTAGAACGCTGTAACAAGGCTTGGCCTGCCGATGTTAATACGGCTTTACGTCCGTCTATATGGAGTAACTCCATGCCAAGCTGATCTTGTAATTTAGATACCGTATAGCTAATAGACGACTGACTTTTATGCAGAGCCTCGGCAGCTTGAGCATAGCCCCCGTGGTCAACCACAGCTTGCAGGGTTCTCCATTGGTCTAATGTAACTTTAAGAGTGCGCATATTTCGAATTCTATTTAACAACCTGTTATACTGACAGCATAATTCAGTGTGCCGACACATTACAAGTAAAGCGATCTTAACTATGACAACTCTTGCCGCATTAAACGAAGATCAACTAGAAACCTTAGCTATCTTTTTAGAAGACCATGCCGAGTCTAACGAAGGTTTAGATTTTTTTGCATTACATGGTTTTTTGACGGCCAACGCAGTGGGCCCAAACCCATTAGATTGGGATCAGGTTTTAGACTTTGCTTTTAACGGCACGGTTAGCTGGGAAAGCAAACAACAAGAAACTGAAATTTCTGGGTCAATTGCAATTCTTCAAAAAGAAATCATTGAGCTAGTCGAGTCGGGGCAAACCTTTCCAGTTCCTTGTGAGTTGAATGTAGAAGCCGACGAAGATGACGAAGGCGCACCTCTAGAAAGCTGGGCGGTTGGCTTTATGCTGCTAACGTTAGAGCAAACAGATGCTTGGTATGGAAAATATGAAGTAAATGCAGCCGAACTCCTATTCCCTATACTATATGCGTCGGGGCTAAATGCAGAAGATGAAGCGTTTGCTGATATTGACGAAGACGATCAGCTTAGCAAACAAGTATGTGCAAGCATTCCTGATAATATTATTGATTTGTTTTTAATGTATCACGGTGAATAATTAAACTTGGATACCAGATAGTTAGGGCGGTATTAACTTATACTGCCTTATCCTTACCCTTACTTACCCCTAGCACCTTGCAGACCACCCGTATGTATAAGCAGTATTCTACTGCCCGCTTTAAAAAAGCCTTTCTCAACTAAATCTAAAACACCAAACAGCGCTTTGCCAGTGTACACATGTTCCAGTGGCAACCGCTGGCTTTGATTAACGTACTCAATAAAAGCAGCCAGTTTGTCTGACGTTTTTGCATAGCCACCAAAATGATAATCGGTGTTAATAGACCAACTTGCTTGTGGACTTTTAGCATCACCTTCCCCCAACTTATTCAACCAACCCTGCACTTCCTCTTTCATCCAGCTAGCACCCTTTAATACCGCCATACCCAGTACATGAATGTGCGAGTCTGCTTGATGAATAATTCCAGATACAGTGGTTCCGGTTCCGCATGCGCATACAATATAATCAAACTGAGACTGATCTACTCCCGTCAATATTTTTGCCGCCCCTTGAACACCCAATAAGTCACAACCTCCCTCTGGAATCACATAAGCATTTTCATAAGCCGCCAAAATTTTCTGAATAGCGTTCGACTGATCTTTATTTTTGTAATCTTGCCTGCTAACCGGCTCTATTATCATGCCCCAATCTGTACAGTCTTTTAGCGTTGGATTAAGTGGTAACAGCTGTTCGCCACGAATAATAGCAACGCTGTTAATGCCAAGTTGTTTAGCGGCGTAAGCAGTGGCATGAACATGATTACTATAAGCACCGCCAAACGTTATTATGGTGTTAATACCTAACTGCTGACATTTTTTTAAATGATAAAACAACTTAAATAGCTTATTACCACTTACCACATCATGCTGCATGTCATCGCGTTTTACAGATAGAGTGATACCGGCCCGTGACAGACTAGAAAAATTTAATGGTGTTATGGGAGTTTGCTTAAGTTGCATTGCTAAGCTTTATTGAATAATAAAGCCGTTAGTCTGAACCGTTATAGAACAACTGGCAAGTGACAGAAAGTATTGCAAATAAAAGCTTTAACTTGATAGCGCTAAGGCTTGTGTTTATTGCAGTATATATCCACATCAAAATCAAAAATAACTGGGTCAGCAATAACCACAATAGGTTCATCACACATACTGCAATGAGATCGGTTTTCGTGTTTTAACCAGCGGCTGTAGTGGAGTTTACTTATATGAATTTGATTAGTTGCATAGGCAATTGGATCATCTAAATAATCCACTAATTGATCTGGTTTAATATTAACGTGACCAATGCCGTGGTGATGGGCCACACTGATCATATCTTGTGCAGACATTTTACCAGTAATAGCCTCAATGGTATTAAAATCGTATTCATCATTAATTTCTCTATCGTCTACCCATTGGTTATCTTCCTCTTGATTGCTTTCAGACTGAATTTTTAAACGTAATCTTTCATTACTTAATTTCAACTCCCGATTTTTCATGCTCAGCATTTCGTTTTGCCGACGTAAAACCTGTAAATCCACCTTATTTTCTAGTACTTTAGCTGGGGCAGAATCAACCGTTTGTAGTTGAGATGAATTTAGTAATCGCTGATTTAATAAGCGCAGCTGCTCTATTTCTTGCTGAAGCTGTTGCAATTGATTTCGATAAGAAGCTGATTCATTCCTAAAATCGCGACACAATTGGCCAATAGTTTTTGCATTTTCTTGAAGCTCTTTTTCGCTGTCCTCGGTAAAATTTTGTGATGCCCTAGAACCATCAAGCTTGACTAAATAGCGCTCTAAAGATTTTTTAATGGCACTAAAATGATTTGCCCCAGGGTCCCATAAACTATCTTGATGCAGTGATATAGAGCACTGACTACGACACGCCAACCGAATACGACCTCCACCTAAATCTGGGCCTCGACTGGCTGTATTAGAAAGCTGCTCTAATGGCAAGCGCCAGCCTTCAATGCAGTAGCCATGTAAATTTAAAGGAAGAATAAATAAAACAATAGATTGTATTACCTGACTTTGATTAGCCAACACGTAAGCGGCATAGACTTGCCCTTGTCTGTTTTCTATAGGGCGCTCTAAGTCAACGACCATTTCAAATTCATCTGCCGTTAAAATATCCGTTATAACCTTGCCCTCAAACAGACAATAAGCCGCAACCTGCCTAGGCATAACACTGGGTGTTGATAGTTTTTGCACGCCACTAACCATATCGCTTACCTTTATGAGAGCATGAGTCTAGGCCAGAAGCCCCCAATAGATTGTGACTAATTTATCATTACAGGTTCATTATTTGCTTATTTATTAATATAGTGAGGTCTATCCCAAATATTAAATCTCAGTTAGATATTTGAAAAATGTAAGCTACGTAAAATATTTAAAGCCGCTAATTAATCAGCCTAAAATATAAACATCATGGAAAACAATACCACCACTATACGTTCCATACCTTATACCTTGTGTCGTCTTAGCATATATATTGGCCGATTATTTTTAGCCTTAACTAGCACACACAATAAATTTCCTGTTATTATTTAGCCCTATCCCAGGTGAACAAATAACTAACTATTTATGACAACTCCAACTAATAAACATTACGCTTTGATGGTCAACTCATGAAGTTGGGCGATATATCTGTTAGCTACGCCCGAGGCCTATTAAATGCCGTTAAAGAGCTGGGTGGCGACTCAGACACTCTTCAACAACAATTCAGCCTGTCAGACAACAAGCTAGGTCAACCTGACGGTCGAATTAGTATTGCTAGATATATGCGCTTAGGGTTTAGCGGAATTGAGTTAACAGGCAGACCGGACCTGGGGCTAGAAATGGGAAAAGGCGTTAAAATTCCTTTTTTTGGGCTAACCGGGTTTTTAGCCATGACCGCTAAAGATGTTGAAGCGGCGTGTAAGGTCATGTCTCATTACGAACGACTTACCAGTACCAACTGCCGTGGGCAATCTAGTTATTATTTAGAAGATGGCAAAGGGGTTGCGCAGTTTTACTCAATTAGCCCCTACAACGAATACAACTTGTTTGTGGTTGATGCTGTATTGGCATCACAGTTTAAAGTTATTGAGTGGTTATGTGGTAAAGCCCAAGCAGTAGAACGCATAGAAGTTGAATTTGAAGCCCCCTCTTATGCTGCGGCCTACGAAGCGTTTTTTAAATGTCCGGTTTTATTCGGCCAGCAGCGTAATGCTCTTATTATTAAACCCGACGCCAGGTCTTGGGGATTATTGCAACACGATAAAAATGCGTTTTTAAATCTTAAACGTATTTGCGATGAGCAACTTATAAAAGCCAACCGAGATCGCTCACTGAGCGAAAAGGTTATGGACGAAATAAGCCCACTTTTAGAAGGCCAAACCCCAAGCATTGAACAGGTATCAGACAGCCTAGGAATGCCCCCCTGGACGCTTAGGCGAAAGCTGCAAGATCAAAATACCTCATTTCAAGTACTGTTAAACGACACACGTAAAAGCCTCTCAGAAAGCTACATGAAAGATACTGACCTAGCGATTGGAGAAGTGGCCTACTTACTTGGTTTTTCGTCTCCCACTGCGTTTCAAAGAGCGTTTAAACGCTGGACTGAACAATCCCCAGGGCAATTTAGAAAAGAGCATCGTACGGCCGTTTAATAGCTAACCCCGTTGGTTAATGGTTAGCCCAGTTGACGAGTAAGCCGATTCAGCCCCGCGTTTTCCAGTAACTGCAACGGTAAACCACAGGCAGCAGAAAACCCCTTAAATTAAACGATTCAAATTAAACGATTCAAATTAAGCGATTAACAATACTTAGTGAGGTTTTAATCAGTCCCAAATTGAATACTTTAGGGCTGATTTAGAACACCTAAATAGAACATTTAGCTGTTTATTGCATTTTGCTGTTTATAACGTGTAACAAGTAAACAAATTAACTCAGCTTTCATAGCTCAGTTGCATCATCCGTCTCGTCATCGTCAAAGTCGTTAAAATCAAGCAGTTCTTCTTCGTAGTCACTCATGTGTTTTGTCCTCCAAGACATTTTCGTACTCCATATGGCCCATGCCATAAAAGTAAGCTTAGTATATCTACGGGAGAATTTACAAAATAGATGTGACAATTTTATTAAATAAAATATTTGTATAGTGAAAAATAGAAAAAAAAGAAGATTTTGAACAATGCTCTGAACGAGCGAAGAAAAAGTGGCGGACTGGACGAGACTCGAACTCGCGACCCCCGGCGTGACAGGCCGGTATTCTAACCAACTGAACTACCAGTCCACTCTATGATACATGCGTATCGGTCTGATGCTTTCACATCTCATTACTGGGTAAAAGTAATGGTGGGTGATGACGGGATCGAACCGCCGACCCCCTCCTTGTAAGGGAGGTGCTCTCCCAGCTGAGCTAATCACCCGCTGA
>JAWUVO010000061.1:0-12511 GCA_034112325.1 Bermanella sp.
GCATGGCCCATATGACAAAAATCATAAACCGTCATACCACATACGTACATGCCAACCTTGCCAGCTTGTAGTGGTTTAAATTCTTCTTTCTGACGAGTCAGAGTGTTGTAAACATTTAATGCCATAGTGCTTTCCTATCGCGCGCAAGCGCACGATTAAAATTTCATACCCTACTTCATGCCCTGCTAATCACTTTATAGCTTAACTATTAAGTGACTTATCTTCACGCAGGCCGATGGTCAGATTAAATACAGGTTTCTCTGCTGTGTGATCAAATCGATCCGCGACGTAATAGCCTTCGCGTTCAAACTGAAAAACAGTTTCAGCAGCAATATTTGCTAGCGCAGGTTCAATTAAAGCAGTTGTAACTAACAAAGAGTTGGATGTTAAACAGTCCATAAAATCTTTATCGCCGCCATCTGGGTTAGCGTCATTAAACAAGCGATCATAACTGCGGATCTCGGCTTGTACTGCATGCTTAGCACTCACCCAATGTACAACGCCTTTTGGTTTATCTCCGTCTTCAGGATCACAACCTAGTGTATTTTCTATTAAAGATGCATTTACTTGAATAATATTGCCTTCGGCGTCTTTTTCAAAACCATCGGCTTGCAGCACATAGCCATGGCGTAAACGGATACGACGACCGACGCAGAATTTTTTCTTAAATTTCTTACTGTATTCTTCTTTAAAGTCAGCGTGGTCAATGTAAAGTTCATTTGTAAATGGCACGTCACGAGAACCTAGCTCTTCCCGATCTTGTAAATATGGAATGTTTAAAACCTCATCATGATCGGCCGCCATATTCGCTATAACTACTTTAAGAGGGTTTAAAACCACCATTGCACGGGGTGCATTTTGATTTAGATCATCACGAATAAAAAACTCTAATTGTGCTACATCAACAGTTCCATCTGTTTTGGCTACCGCTAGGCTGTCACAAAAATTACGGATGGAATCAGCGGTATAACCACGACGACGCATACCAGATATGGTTGGCATTCTAGGATCGTCCCAACCGTTTACCACCTTGCCTTCTACTAGCGCACGCAATTTTCGCTTGCTGGTTACTGTGTAATTAATATTTAGACGACCAAATTCGTATTGATGAGGTTCGGCTGGTGTCTCAAGATTCGCAATAAACCAATCATATAACGGACGATGATCAGCAAACTCTAGGGTGCATACCGAATGGGTAATTCCTTCAATAGCATCTGACTGGCCGTGAGCAAAATCATAGCTTGGGTAAATACACCATTTGTCCCCAGTTTGATGGTGACTGGCTTTTTTAATTCGATAAATATATGGGTCACGTAAACTCATATTTGGTGCAGCCATATCAATTTTCACACGCAGACCACAAGCACCTTCTTCAAAGTCGCCACTGCGCATTTTTTCAAATAACTCCAAATTTTCTTCAATACTACGGTCTCGAAACGGACTGTTAGTACCTGGCTTTTCAAAATTACCGCGATATTCTTTTGTTTGCTCAGCCGTTAAGTCGCAGACGTAAGCTTTACCCGCTTTGATTAGGTCTAGGGCCCACTGGTGCAGTTGGTCAAAATAATCAGACGTGTACTTGATGTCACCAGCCCATTGAAAACCCAACCAATTTACATCGTCTTGAATAGCCTGAACGTATTCGTCTTCTTCTTTTTCTGGATTGGTGTCGTCAAAACGTAAGTTGCACTGACCTCCAAACTGCTTAGCCAGACCAAAATTCACGCAAATAGCCTTGGCGTGACCAATGTGCAGATACCCGTTAGGCTCTGGTGGAAAGCGCGTTGTTATTGATTGGTGCTTACCACTAGCTAAGTCTTCAGCAATAATTTTTTCGATAAAATTAGCGGGTTTTGCAATTACTTCAGTCATGTATTTAAACTCTAGATATATCAGCGATATGGGCTTATTTTGCCTATCCAACTCAGAATTCAAACGGGATATTGGCGTAGACGCTGGCTACAGATTAACAAAGGCCGTATTATAGCGACCCTTTCCAATTCAATCATTAAAAAAGGTGCCTCATGACACAGGTTCTACTAAAAACTACGTTCGGTGACATTAAACTTGCTCTAGATGCTGAAAAAGCACCTAAAACTGTCGAAAATTTCATCAACTACGTTAAAGACGGCTTTTACGACGGCCTAATCTTTCACCGTGTGATTGACGGTTTTATGATTCAGGGCGGCGGTATGAACCCAGATATGAGTCAAAAGCCTAATACTCAAGGCAGCATTGAGAACGAAGCTGACAACGGTTTAACCAACAAAAACCTAACTGTGGCCATGGCTCGTACAATGGACCCTCACAGCGCTTCAAGCCAGTTTTTCATTAACATCAAAGATAATAGCTTTTTAAACCATTCAGGTAAAAATGCTGAAGGTTGGGGTTATTGCGTATTTGGTGAAGTAATTGAAGGTGAAGACGTTGTTAATCGTATTAAGGGTGTTAAAACTGGCATCACTATGGGTCATCAAGATGTACCCGTAGAGCCTGTTATTATCGAAAGCGCTACCTTAGTAGAGTAAATAACTAAAACCCCTGCGCTGCTTGCTGTATATGTAGCGTTAAAAAGTGCTCAAGGCTCCCTGCCTTTTGCATTTTTTGTTTTAGCTAGTTTTATCCATAGTTATTATCTCGCACAATATTACCTATCATCTTTCATACAACGACACGGATATTCATGACGACTTGGTTCATATCTGACTTACATTTAGCGCTTGAAGAAACTCGTATAACTGCTGGGTTTTATCAATTTATATTAGAGCCTCAAGCTGGCGATACGCTATACATACTTGGTGATTTTTTTAATTACTGGGTGGGCGATGACGTTGACGATGAATACGCCGATCAAATCAAGCAGGCATTAAAAGCTACCTCAGAACGCGGGGTTAAGTTGTATATAATGCATGGTAATAGAGATTTTTTAATTGGCGAGAAATTCTGCCAACAAAGCTCCTGCACTCTTTTAGACGATCCTACGTTGATTGACCTTGCCGGTGAACCAGTTTTATTGCTGCACGGCGACAGCCTTTGCACTAAAGATTTAGACTACATGGCATTTAGATCCATGGCACGTGGACAAGAATGGCAAGATAATTTTTTAAGCCAGCCTTTAGCTAATAGAATTGCATATGCAGAGACTGCCCGCAAACAAAGTCAAAACAGCAACCAAAATAAAGATATGTCTACCATGGATGTTACAATTGAGGCTGTGAATAACGTATTAACCGAACATAACTGCACCCGTATGATTCATGGTCATACTCACCAGCCAAATACACATAACTGGGTTAATAATGATCTAACTTGTGAACGTATAGTTCTAGGTGATTGGTACACTCATGGGTGGTACCTAAAGGTAGAGAATGGACAGTATCATAATATTAAATTCGACCTGCCAAGTGCTTAATTTCGGCTAAGTAAAGCCTTAATAGCGACCTTAAGAAATTACTCACAGTACCCATGTGATCTACATATCAATTCACTTCGTATAATGATTTTATTATCGATTTCTGGGTTTTTTTATGTCAAATTTACATCAGCTAGTTTATGCAAGCGAAGCCAGCATAAGCTCAGGAGGAAAAGGCGTAGATTTAGAAGTTGGTCGAATCCTCACCAAATCTAAAAACAATAATAGCAAAGTAAGTATTGGCGGTGTTTTGTATTACGCTGATGGTTACTTTTTTCAAGTTTTAGAAGGTGATAAAGCAGCCATTCATTTGCTTTATGACAAAATTTGTAAAGATGAAAGACATGCCCATGCAAAAATACTTTTAGAAAGAAGTATCGATAGCCCTCAGTTTTCTGACTGGACCATGCATTTTGTTCCCGCTGGCAGCAGTATTAGGCAGCTTCTGAAAGATTATGGGTTAAAACACTTCACCCCATTTATTTTTTCTGAAGCACTTACTGTAACCTTGGTAGAAGTTCTTAGCTTAAATGGAAAGTACACGCCCCAAGAAAAGACAAAATCTTCACCTAAAGGCTTATTTAGTTCTATAAAAGGCTTATTTAAATAAAGTAATCTACTAAACACTCATAGTGTTTTTATCGCAGTATTTCATCGTGTTTTTCTTATTGCGTAAACTGCATGACAAGTGGCAACTATATTGCCACTGGTATCTTTAACTTTAGACAGTAGTTCGAAGTTATATCGCCCCTCTTGATCTAATGCTTTTTTCATTTTATCTACATCTCTGGATGTAAAGCACACCTCAGATATAAGATCGGTTAGTGCCGGCTTGGTAAAATCAATACTCATGCTTTTAAGAATTGGCACATATCCATTAATACCTGAAGATAAAAACACAATCCCTCCCAGCACTTCTGCTAGCGACCACTGAACGCCAGCATAAACTGAACCAAGGTGATTACTCACCTTACGCTCAATAGGCATATGGCACTGAAATATACCATCGTCTAAAAATTCAAAGCTTACATTGAGAAATTCAAACAAAGGAACACTATTTTTACAAAGCTGTTCAATTATTTCAGGTTTTATCGCAGCCACTTAATTTACCCCTATTTAAATAGTGTATTTTTTATGAAGCTTTTAATTATTTGAAGTTAAGTTTATAAACCCATTTGTTTAGCAATAATTTCGTTCATAATTTCTCGTGTACCGCCACCAATAGATAGAATACGATTATCACGATACAAACGCTCCACCACGCTTTCTCGCATAAGTCCGTAGCCACCAAATATTTGAACCGCTTCATAGGTGATAAAATCACTAGTATCAGTAGAAAAATTCTTCGCCATACTGACTTCCTTAGTTTGATCGATCCCCGCTTTCATATTGGCTGCTACGTTGTACATCATGGTATTACTTAATTCTAAGCGTGTTGCCATTTCTACTAGCTTGTGCTTAATGACCTGGTATTTAACAATAGAACGACCAAACGTTTGACGCTCTTTTGCATATCTAATAGCTTCTGACAATGCCATTTCAGAAGTCATATTTGCCATAGACGCTAACATTAAACGTTCACTTTGGAAGTTTGCCATTATGGCAAAAAACCCTGTATTTTCTACACCAATTAGATTTTCCACTGGTACTAAACAATCATCAAAAAATAACTCGGCTGTGTCAGACGCCCACCAACACATTTTTTTAAGGCTTTTACCTGTAGTAAATCCAGGCGTGCCTTTTTCAATCATCAGCAAGCTAATACCACCATACCCCTCACCACCTGTTCTTACAGCCACAGTATAATAATCGGCACGTATACCAGAAGTAATAAATGTTTTACTGCCATTTACTTTATAAAATTCACCATCTTTAGTAGTGACCTTTTCGGCTCGTGTGTTTAGATTAGCCACATCAGACCCACCACTTGGTTCGGTAATGGCCAGCGCTGCAATTTTTTTACCTGAAATAATTTCTGGTAAAACTTTTTCTTTTAATGCTTTACTACCCCACTTCGCAATGGGTGGTGTGGCAATATCTAAGGAGCCTAAACTAGCCACTAAACCGCCACTTGTAGATCGCATAATCTCTTCAGAAAAAACTAATTTATGAAATATGTCACCTGGTGTTCCACCATACTGTTCATCAAAGCCTAAACCGAGAAAACCTGCGGCGCCTGCTTTTTGATAAAGGTCACGGGGGAATTCATTATTCTCTTCCCATTCATCAATGAATGGGGTTATTTCTTTAGCAACAAAACGTGCCACACTCTCACGTAACGCATCATGTGTTTCATCAAAATGTACGGATAAAACTGATTTTTTATTTTTAGACATAACAATTACCTTACAAACTTAATAAAATTAATTTATAACTTTTAACTTTCTAAAGGTCTTTATCAACTTCGTCTGTTTCAATTTCGACTAACAATTGACGACCTTTAACTTGATCGCCCTTACTGACTAATACATACTTAACAACACCATTAGAATTTGATTTCATCCCGTGCTCCATTTTCATAGCTTCTAAAACAAGCAGAGTTTGACCTTTAGTTACAACAGCACCAACTTCAACCAAAACGTCTATTATACCACCATCCATCGAGGCCTTAATTTGTCCATTACCGATACTTTCAGCAGATACAGCTGGAGCATGAGTTTTATTCTCGACTTCTACACAACCTTCATGAGTTTCTAAAAAAACAGCCTGATCACTAGAAAATGCAAAATTTAATTTGGTTTTAATACCTGAATTTATATAACTTACTTCATTGTCTTTTAGCTCTATCAAACTGAAGTCAAAGATTTCATCTGAAGCTGTTATTGAAAACGTTTTTTGTTTTGCACTAACTACGTTTATGCCAACAGAATGTGTATGGTCAGACGCTGCTAAGTCCACCCAAGTTGGTGATTGATTAGAATTACGCCAAAAAGATCTTTCCGTATCGTTAGTGTATTTGGCGGCATCTTTAAGATAAAACAACCAGCCGGCCAACGCTTGCTGCTCAAGTGTTAGTGAGTGTGGAATAAGCGTTTCGTCTTGATTAAAGTCCTGTTCGATAAAACCAGTAGTGGCTCCGCCATCGGCAAAAACTTGATTAGCTAAAATATTATATAAAAAGCCTCGATTTGAACGCACACCTAACAGATTAATATTTTTAAGCGAAGCCATTAGACGACGACGAGCCTCATCGCGGTTACTGCCGTAGGCAATTACTTTAGCTAACATAGGATCGTAGAATGGAGTAATTACTTGTCCTTCACGAATACCTGCGTCCATACGCAGGCCAATACCGTCACTGTACTTCCAACTTAACACCTTACCAGTTTGTGGCATAAAGCTCATGGCTGGGTCTTCGGCATACAACCGCACTTCCATCGCATGCCCTTTTATTGTGACTTCTTCCTGTGTTTTAGGTAAAAAGCCACCCGCTGCAATAGTAAGCTGCCAGGCCACTAGATCAACATCAGTAACAAGTTCAGTTACTGGGTGCTCCACTTGCAAGCGGGTGTTCATTTCAAGAAAGTAAAAATTTGCATCGTCGTCAGTTAAAAATTCTACTGTACCTGCTCCAACATAATCACAAGCTTTAGCAGCATTGACTGCGGCCTCACCCATTTTTATACGCAGTGCTTCAGATACAAATGGTGACGGTGCCTCTTCTACTACCTTTTGGTGACGGCGCTGAATAGAACAGTCGCGCTCACCTAAATAAATGCAATTGCCATGTCTATCAGCAAATACTTGAATCTCAATATGGCGGGGATTAATAACCGCTTTTTCTAAAATAACTTCATCGCTGCCAAAGGCATTTAATGATTCAGATTTTGCAGTTTTAAGAGATTCTAAAAAATCTTCTTGTTTCCAAACTAAACGCATACCGCGACCACCACCACCAGCGGTAGCTTTGATCATAACGGGGAAACCAATTTTTTGTGATTCAGAAAATAAAATATCCTCTGACTGGTCAGAACCTTCATAGCCGGGAATACAAGGTACATTTGCAGCCAGCATTTCAATTTTAGCTAAACGCTTATTACCCATTAATTCAATAGCTTTTGGGTCGGGGCCAATAAAGGTAATTCCATTTTTTTGGCATGCAGCACAAAACTCAGTATTTTCAGATAGAAAACCATAACCAGGATGTACTGCGTCGGCACCAGTTTTTTTGCAAGCATCGATAATTTTATCGATCACTAAATAACTTTGGTTAACTTGTGCAGGACCTATACAGACAGATTCATCAGCAAATTGTACATGAGGGGCATCTGCATCTGCTTCACTGTAAACAGCTACGGTTCCGTAACCCATTGCTTTAGCTGTCTTCATAACTCGTAATGCAATTTCACCGCGGTTTGCAACTAATACTTTTGTAACGCTAGAGGCATTCGCCATTTTATATTCTCCTAATCCCAAGGAATAACTTTTAGGTTACCCAGAGAGCTTTTTTATTCTTATTAGTGTTGGAGCCTGCTAGCAGGCGAATAACCAAAAGTGATTTATTTTCAAGCTAAAGTCAGCCCTAATACGTTATTCTATTGCGACCAAGGGGCTGGTTTTTTCTGTATAAACGCCATAGTGCCAGCTATGCCTTCGGAGCCTTGCACTGAAGCGCTAAACGCTTTAGCTGCGTCTTCAACTAAATCTTCGGCTGCGTTATCTGCAGCTTTTAAAATAAGCTGCTTAGTAATCGCATTTGCTTGCGGGGCGCATTTTTTTACACTCTCTAATGTTTCAGCTAATAACCTATCAATTGCTGCGTCGTCTTCTGCGTAATAATGACTAATGCCTAAACGTACCGACTCTTCACCGCCAAATCGAGCACCTAATAAAGCTAAACGTCGAGCTTGAGTAAGACCGATACGCTTTACTACAAAAGGAGCAATTTGCGCTGGTGGAATCCCTAAAGAGGTTTCGGGCAAGCCAAACTTTGCAGTTGAAGAGGCAATAGCTACGTCACTTACACATGCCAAACCAAAACCACCACCTAAAACAGCGCCTTCTAATACCGTAATCATAACCTGAGGCATTTGATTCATTTGAACAATCAACTGACCAAACTGTTTGTTTAGGTCAAAGTATGGATCGTTATCACTTTTAGCGGCCGCGGCTCTAGCTGCGGCCATATCTTTAATATCGCCACCAGCACAAAAATGACCGTCGGCACCGCGTAGGATTACAGCACGAATTGACAGATTAGATTCAAGCTCAGTAAATACTTCACCAAGCTCATTAACCATTTCTAAACTCATTGCATTACGAGCTTTAGGGCGATTAAGTGTAATATTTAAAACCCATCCGTGAGGCCTTAATTCAATACTGTTATATTTTTTTTCAAACATAATAAACCCTAAAAACACATCCTAAAAAATAGAAATTTAATTAACTAACCAAGCTCATAAATAAATAATATGACGAAATTATTTATTTTGATCTCTTTGGCAATGTGTCCATGTATTTGCAGATAATTCCTAACATAATTTCATCAGCACCGCCGCCAATAGACGCTAAACGGCCATCGCGATACACCTGTGAAATTGGGTTATCCATTGTAAAGCCCATGCCACCCCAGAACTGCAAACAGCTGTCTGAGACTTCACGAATTAATCGTCCACCTTTTAATTTGCACATTGAGGCAAGTTTAGTAACATCCTGTTTCTGCATCATAAGCTCTACACCGCGATAAGTTAGTGCGCGTAAAGCTTCTATTTCAGTTTGTAATTCGGCTAAACGAAAATGAACAGCTTGATTATTAATTACTGGCTGACCAAATGTTTTGCGCTCTCTTGTATATTCAATGGTTTGCTGGACACAGCGGTCTAGAGTAATCAAACCACTGGCCGCACCCCATAAGCGTTCTTCTTGAAACTGAAGCATTTGAAGCATAAAACCAGTACCTTCAGCACCAATTCGGTAGCGTTGAGGTACGCGAACATCATCAAAGTAAACCGGTGCAGTATCGCTAGAGCGCATCCCAATTTTGTCTATTTTTGTACCAACAGAAACACCTGGTGTATTTGCAGGAACAATAATAAGCGATTTGTTTTTATGCGGTTTGTCATCACTTGTATTGGCTAACACACAAAAATAATCAGCCTGTGTAGCATTAGTGATCCACATTTTTGAACCATTTATAATGTAGTCGTCGCCATCTTTTTTAGCTGTGGTTTTAAGCCCTGCTACATCAGAACCTGCTCCGGTTTCAGATACTGCAATCGCAGCAACAAACTCACCAGATATAGAAGGTGCTAAAAACTGCTCTTTAAGCTCTGTGCTACCAAATTTTTCGATGGCAGGGGTTGCCATATCTGTTTGCACACCAATTGATAACGGCACACCACCGCAATTAGCGTAGCCAAGCGCTTCGGCGGCATAAATATGGTAACTATAATCCAACCCCATTCCGCCGTATTTTTCATCTTTATTAATACCTAATAAACCAAGATCTCCCATTTTTTTAAATACTTCATGGGCTGGGTATGCGCCCGCTTTTTCCCACTCAGCGACGTTAGGATTAATTTCATTTTCGATGAAATTTTTGACGGTACGATGAAACTCTTTATGCTCGTGTGTAATAATCATAATTTATCTCTTTGGGGTAAAAACACCCCTTCTATATTTAAGTTAAAATCAATTTATAAGTTAAAGTTAAAAATTAAAGCCTAGCGACACCAAAAGTATTAGTTTGTAATTTTCTGGCTTCGCCTTCTTTGCAAATACTTAAGCAGTAACCTAAAACTCTGCGAGTATCTCTTGGATCTATAATACCGTCGTCCCACAATCTCGCCGTACCAAATAAGCTAGTAGAGCCTGCATCTAGCTTTTGAGCAGTTGCTAATTCAATGGCATCCAGCATTTTAGGATCGGGGGTCATCCCCATTTTTAATTGTTTTTCTTCTGCAACAATTCTTAATACTTTACCCGCTTGCGCGCCACCCATAACGGCCGTCTTACTATTAGGCCAAGCAAAAATAAAGCGTGGATCTAAACCGCGACCGCACATAGCGTAATTACCGGCACCGTAAGATCCACCCACATTAATACTAATTTTAGGGACAGTTGCATTAGCAACAGCCTGAATCATTTTAGAGCCGTGTTTAATAATGCCTGCCTGTTCGCTTTGCGTACCCACCATAAATCCGGTGGTATTATGAATAAATAATAACGGCGTATTTGATTGCTCGCACAGCTGAATAAATTGAGCAGCTTTTGCCGCACCGTTAGGGGTAATAGGACCGTTATTACCAATAATGCCTACTGCATGCCCTTCTATTCTTATCCGACCGCAGACTGTTTGCTGATCATAATCATTTTTAAAATCTAAAAACTCAGAACCATCTGCAATACGCGCTAAAATCTCACGCACGTCATATGGACGCTTGCTGTCGGCTGGTACTACGCCCAACAATTGATCTGGCGAGTAATGAGGTTCGGCATATAGGTTAGGAGTTAGCACAGAACTGTTGGTTAGCTGCTCGTTCCATGGCAGGCTTTTTACTATTTCACGAGCAATACGAATTCCATCAGCGTCGTTCTCAGCTAGATATTCAGCGGTACCTGCAGTTTGTGCGTGCATTTCGGCACCACCAAGCTCTTCATCAGTTGCTATCTCTCCAGTTGCGGCTTTAAGCAAAGGTGGCCCAGCTAAAAACATTTTAGCTTTACCACGAATCAAAACTACCCAATCAGAGAGACCAGGCTGATAAGCTCCACCAGCCGTTGCATTGCCATGAACAACAGTTATTTGCGGCAACCCCATTGCAGACATTCGTGCTTGGTTTGCAAATGCTCGAGCACCTTTTATAAATACATCGGTGGCATAATTTAGATTTGCACCACCGCTTTCTGACAAACTAACCACTGGCAAATTATTTAGTTGAGCGATTTCTTGCAGGCGCAACGATTTATCTAAACCGGCAGGTGATATTGTTCCACCTTTTATCGCGCAATTATTTACCACAATCATGGCACGAACGCCTTCTACATAACCAATACCAGCAATAATACCGCCGCCAGCACCACTGCCATCTTTATCGTCATGCATTTTATAACCAGCCAGCGGCATAAACTCTAAAAATGGAGAGCCTGGATCCAGTAGGCGATTTAAACGTTCACGCGGTAATAATTTACCTCGTTGAATAAACTTTTCAGTGCTCGCTAATTCTTTATCAACCACTTTTTGCTCAATGGCTCGAAACTCTGCTATGCACACCTGCATAGCGGCACTATTTATTTTAAATTCTTCGCCATAAATATCTATTTGGCTATCGATCATTGGCATAGTTAGGCCCCCTTATTTTATTATTCGCTTTATGTTCAGCTTTTTTTGTTGGCTTTTTTACTTTTATTGATCTTTATCTGCTTCAACCAGTACATCTGGCATTACTGCTCGATGAAAACCGTTGTAGGCTTCATTATTTTTAGCTTTTGGTAATGGCCAAATCCGAGTCCCTTGTGATGCAGCCCCGTCAATTCTTAACGTGGCACCACTGACAAATTTACTGCCGTCGCTTAACAAATATGCAACCGCACTGCTTACTTCAGACTCGGTGCCCATACGAGATAAAGGTACGGCTTCTTTTAGTTTAGGAATCATCGCCTTGGCCATACCATCATAAGTGTCCATACCGCTAGAAATAATCCATCCAGGTGCAATAGCATTTACCCGAACACCCGACTGACCCCATTCGAATGCGGCTGTTTTAGTAATATTTTCCATTCCTGCCCGTGCGGCACCAGAGTGCCCCATACCAGGCATGCCACCCCACATATCCGCAATAATATTAACGATACTGCCACCCGTTCTAATCATAGATTGGGTATACACTTCACGAGCAAACAAAAAACCACCCACAAGATTGGTGCGCACCACCGTTTCAAACCCTTTTTGATTAATAGCTGCTAACGGGGCGGGATATTGACCGCCTGCATTATTTAACAAGCCAGAAATTGCACCGTGATTTGCCTTGATAGTTTTAACCACAGCTTTGACCGACTCTTCTTCTCGTATATAACATATAAAATATTCAGCCTTGCCGCCATCTTCTATAATTTCTGCTTGTACCTTTATAAGTTTCTCTTCTTTGCGACCAATTAATA
>JAWUVO010000062.1:0-8405 GCA_034112325.1 Bermanella sp.
GCAAAGGACTGGGCTTTTTTTTGTCCGCAAGAAAAGTAAATTGAAAGCCTAAAAAAATCAAACAAACCCCTACCTCCTACCCCTAACTCACATTAAGTCTAAATCATTAAAACCTACAAATAGCATTGATATAAATAACTAGTGGATATAAATTTCCATCAATTAATATCTACTTTTTTCACACAATTAATTACTGGAGTATAGACTGTGTCTGATAAGGAAATCGTTAAAGACGTTATTGATGCCTTTTTTAAAGAAGCTGGCTTTCAACATGGCTGGAATGGTACCGTTAATGAAAATGTAGCTCATGTATTTGGAAAGATGCTAGAAGCAAGTCGTGATTGCTCAGCCGCTTTAAGCTGGGTACCTAGGCCAACAGGCAGAGCAACCATCCAATGGATAGTAAAAAGCTTTGTTCGTGACATACAAGGAAAAAGAGCCTTCGTATGCTCTCAAAGAGCTGTGTACAATTTTAAAACTGAACTCGAAATGGCATCAATGGGGTTATAATGAATATTAAAAAATTGCTGACTTTATTAATTGTTATTAATAGCACTGCCTGCACGGCAACCGAATACCCAGTATCAAACGCCTGTAAGGACCAACCTGCTTTTGAAATATCAGAGCTACCATTGGCGTTTGAATTAAAAAATATTAATAAAATTACTGTATTAAACGGTGATACTGCCGCATCCAACATATCATTTAAAAATGATTGGCTGCCCGACCTAGACATTATAACCACTAATGAAACCCGAGTTTCAGGTGGCATTAATAAACGTGGTGGATTTGAGAAATTAGGCGTGACCAATATTACTGAGCTATTCAAAAAAATAAAACATGGTACGACTAGTGATGAATATTTTATAAACGTCAAAAAAGCAATGAAACTATCGAACCCAGACAACCTTCAAATCATTGAACGTGACAATTACAGTATATTTATTACTGATAACACTCTATCAGACAAAGATGCTATTTATATCGCCAGGAAGAATGATCCTAGAATAATGATGTTAGTCGCTAATTTAAATAGAGATCAAAAAGAACGCTTACTATCTCATACCTGCCTCTAACCCAAATAATGAATTAGTGGTTTAAAATAAACCATTAAATCTATAGGAATTTTAAGCACCATCAAAAAAGCCCAGCCTTGTTTGCAAAGGACTGGGCTTTTTTGTGGGTGTTTGAAAGTTAAAATTTTGGAATTAGGTAAAGTCTGCTTAAGTCTACTAAGTGGCATCAACCGGCGGCCCTTCTTTTCCTATTTGATCTGAAGTGAATAGTTTATGGCTACCATCACAAAATGGAGGGTTACTTGTATGCTTGCACTGGCACAAATATGCAGCGCGATCCTCTTCTACTTTAAATGGCTTAGGTTTAAAGTTTGTACCGCTATGAGAACCATCGCATAGCGGTTGTTTATTAGATTTCCCGCAGGCACAAAAGTAATATTCTTTGCCTTTATCAAGATTTACTTTTGTTGGTGTTATCTCCGCTATTATTGGATTTATCATGGCCTTTCCTTTTGAGAGGTTATTTGAAGGGATATTAAAAGTACGGACTCTTCTGATTCTTTAACAGTAAAAAGCAGATGAATTCACCTATATACCTTAGTCAAATAGCTAATAGCTAATAGCTAATAGCTAATAGTCACAAGGTGAAATTACACCTGACCACGATCTGTATGTTTATAATGACATTTCAGTTAATTCTGGGTGCCCTTCTGGTCTTGGTCCTAATGGCCAGTGAAACTTTCGCTCGCTTTCTTTTATTGCAACGTCGTTAATGCTGGCGTGACGCGCTGTCATTAATCCTTGTTCGTTAAACTCCCAGTTTTCATTTCCATGACTGCGAAACCAGTTTCTATTTTGATCGTGCCACTCATACACATATCGCACCGCTATTCTGTTTTGATCATAAGCCCACAGCTCTTTTATTAATCGATACTCCAATTCTTTTTGCCATTTACCGGTTAAAAATTCGATTATTTGTGGGCGGCCCTCTACAAACTGATCTCGGTTACGCCACTTACTGTCTAAACTATAAGCCGTGGCAATTTTTTCAGCATTTTTATTGTTCCAAGCATCTTCAGCTATACGTACTTTTTTAATAGCGCTTTGTTTAGTAAAGGGCGGAAGTGGCTGACGAATATCTTCTATATCTAAATCAAAATTCATGTCTGTCCTGCTTGCTTTAAGGGCTAGTATATAAAGGCGATTACATAAGTGTTTGCAATATCCATGCTCGTATTCATTTTTTTAAAATATGAATAGATCCAGTGAATTTATGCCTGCTTATGATTGAATTTACGGTACTGTGCATAAACATTGATTTAAAAACGCACTGGTTTTGATAGTTAGCTGGATATTGCAGGGGCATTTTGGTGCGCCAGCCAATCACTGTTCGAAAAAGTTGATCATACCGTTCGTGTTATTAACCGATTAAGAACTAATAAACACGCTAATATTAGTTAACTAAATTGAACTTAGTAGGGCCATATTATGTATTACCACAGACCGGCCAAAGACCGTGGTCGTGCTGACTTTGGTTGGCTAGACAGCAAGCATTCGTTTTCATTTGGAAACTATTACGACCCACAACATATGGGTATGTCGGTATTGCGCGTTATTAACGACGATACAGTTGATCCTGGTGCAGGCTTTGGCAAGCATGGACATAAAGACATGGAAATTATTTCGTATGTGTTAGAAGGTTCAATAGAACACAAAGACAGTATGGGCAATAGCTATATTGTACCTGCTGGAGATATACAACGGATGAGTGCAGGTACTGGAGTAAAACATTCAGAATTTAATCACTCTAAAACCGATAGTTTACGTTTTTTACAAATTTGGATTCAGCCAAATGTTAAAGACAGTTTGCCAAGCTATGAGCAAAAGAAAATTGTGCAGCATGAAAAGCTAACAGCATTGATAACACCCAGTGGCAGCGGAAATTCATTATCAATACAGCAAGATGTAAATATGTATAGGTTAGAACTGCTTGCAAATGAATCTATTCGACTGAGTACCATAGAAAGGCCAGGATATTTGCATGTTATTGAAGGAAGTATCAATACTGAAACTTATTCGCTAAAAGATGGCGATGCATTAGGTGTTTACCAAGAAACCTTAACACTTAATGCAGGTGATCAAGGCGTAGTTGCGCTATGGTTCGACCTGCCTACTAAGTCGACTTAATCAAAACTGTAAAGCAAGTAAAATAAATAGAAATAAATAGAAATAAATAATCGCTTCATTTCTATTTACTAATCACGAGTAAATTATGATTCCAATGCAAGACCCGCTATTTTGGTTACTGGCCATAATTGGTGTAATTATGACAGGCATTTCAAAGTCGGGCTTTGCTGGCGGTGCTGGTGTGGTAGCGGTACCATTACTAGCTTTGGTTATGCCCATTCCATTAGCGGCCGCGTTAATGCTGCCCTTGTTATTAGTCATGGACGCTAAAACCGTGGCGCTTTATAAAGATTCGTTGTCTGATTTGAAATCTATGATACCTATGTGCATTGCCGCTTTAATAGGCATTGCGGCGGCGGGGTCAGCTATGGCAAGTTTATCTACCGACGTATTACAAATATCGCTGGCAATTTTATGCATTGCCTTTGCCAGTTGGGATAATTTAGCGCCGTTGTTAGCCAGACTACCAGGGGCTGCATTTGTGTGGGGTGGGTTATCTGGTGTAACAAGTACATTATTACATGCAGGTGGACCGCCTATTTCTATTTATTTTTTGTCAAAAAAATTAGAAAAAAAACAATGGCTGGCTCAGGCGGCGGTATTTTTTGCACTAATGAATGTTACAAAAATAATCCCTTATACATTGCATGATTCATGGACCAAAGACGTATTAATTGCAGGACTAATTTTATTTCCATTTGCACTTATTGGAGTAAAGCTAGGCAATCTATTGCAGCAGCATATTTCACAGGCTAATTTTGTGAAAATTTGCAGAGGGTTATTGGCTATATCGGGGACTGTTTTGGTGTTTAAACTGCTTTAATTGGAATGGTGATAAGTCCTCTTAAAGGGCGACTCTTCTGGCGTGCCAGTAAACTTTACTCCAGTAGGGGTTACTGAGCTTTGATATCATCACGCCGCGGGAGCTTGAGGTGTGCATAAACTGATTGTCACCCATATAAACGCCTACGTGCCTTTGGTCAAAACCGGTGATAAAAAAAATTAAATCGCCGGGTATTAATTCGTCTTGGTTTACCACTACCCCTTGTTGCATTTGGTATTGGGTGGTGCGTGGAATTTCGATGCCAAATTCTTGAGCAAATATTAAGTGTAAAAAACCTGAACAGTCGATTCCATTTTTAGACAAACCGCCAAATTTATGAGGCACGCCTTTCCATTCAGTATGCTGACTTAGCAGCTGTTCTTTTATTTGTGGGGCGTCGCTCATATCGGCACCAAAATGTGAATATGCCAAGGTATTAGGGGCGCTGGTAGGCGCGCTCATAGGAAATGTGCTGCATGCGCCTAGTAATAGATAAAACATGGCGGCGGGTATATGGGTCCTGCGTTTCATGCTTACACCTTGTTTATATTTTAGACCGAATACCAACAGTTTACATTACTCTGCTGTAATCTTGGCAGCTATAATTAACAGCCGAGTAACGATCGGCGATAGAAAATGGAATACACACAAATATTGCTGGTAAAATACCCAATATTTATGTAAAAAAGGCTCATACTATTACGCCAGGTGAAGTCTTGGTAGCA
Organism: Bermanella sp.; assembly: GCA_034112325.1. Classification (GTDB taxonomy): domain Bacteria; phylum Pseudomonadota; class Gammaproteobacteria; order Pseudomonadales; family Oceanobacteraceae; genus Bermanella. The sequence continues at coordinate 4,752 of JAWUVO010000062.1, forward strand.
TTTGTAAAAGAGAGTTAAATTATGCCAGATATAGTCGTCATGTTTTTTGTTTTGGGCTTAGTTGCAGGCTTATTAAAATCTGACCTACGAATCCCCAAAGCCGCTTACGATACTTTAAGTCTATTGCTGATGTTGACCATCGGTCTAAAAGGTGGAATGGCTTTATATGGCTCGCTAGATTGGGCTTTGGTGTTTGAACTTTTAGCCATAGCATCTTTAGGTGCATTTATTACATTAATAATTCTGCCTATTTTAATAAAGGTAGTAAAAGCAGACCATGCTAACGCAGCTAGTGTGGCAGCACATTATGGCTCGGTTAGTGCGGGTACCTTTGCGGTAGCATTGGCGTATGTTGAAACCATGGGCCTACCTATTGAACCACAAGTTACATTGTATTTGGTTATGTTAGAACTGCCCGCTATTTTAATTGCCTTGGCATTCTATCGTAAATACAATCGCGATGAAGAGGTGTCGGCTAACCAACAAAGTAAGCTGTGGCACGAAACATTTACCAACCGCGGGGTAGTATTGTTAGCTGGCGGGGTAATTATTGGTTTTATGTACGGACCAAGTGAAGGCTCTGCTGTTACCGAATTATTCACTAATGCTTTTAAAGCCGTACTGGCATTGTTCTTATTAGAAATGGGCTTAACAGCGGCCGAAACTTTGTCGCCTATTCCATGGAAAAAATGGCGCTTGTTAACATTTGCACTTGTGGCTCCATTCTTATTATCTTTTGTTGGGTTAAGCGCAGGTATTGCTTTAGGTTTATCTACTGGATCGGTGGTTATATTGGCTACGTTAACGGCCAGTGCATCTTATATCGCGGCTCCGGCAGCGATTAAAACGGCTATTCCAAAAGCTGATATTGGCTTGGCTATGTTGATGTCGCTGGGTATCACCTTCCCGTTTAATGCCATTGTGGGAATTCCGCTGTACCATCAAATGGTGAAGTATTTTTATTAACGGGTAAAACATCTGGTCATAAACTACTGATAAAAAAGCCCAACCTTTTTAAATAAAGGCTGGGCTTTTTTTATAGATTTATTTCAGTTCACGACACCTTCTAAAAAGGCACTTCGTCGTCAAATCCTTGTGATGCGAATGGATCTGATGCTGGTGAAACTTGCCCAGCAAACGGCTCGGCACCAGTACCATTGGCACTTTCTACACGCCATGCCTGCAAGCTAGTGAAACATTTTTCTGGCTTGCCCTGCGAAGACCATAATCGACCCGATAAATTAAAGTGAGCAATTACTTCGTCACCCTGATGGTATTGATCCATTAGCGCACACTTATCTTTTATAAGCTCTAGGGCCACATAGTTAGGGTAATCTGGGTTTTCACCCTCGCCTGTAAGCTTTATTACAAACTCACGCTTGGTAAAGCCATTATTTCCGTATTCTGTTGTCTCGCCAATTGAGTGAAGCTGGCCCTGTACTTCGAACGTTTTAGACATATTAATAACCTAACTATCATCTTTTAATCAGTGAACATTGTAGCATTGTTGGGGGTGCGTTTGGGAGGGGGAAGCTGGGTTAACCTTATCGATTGAGTTTATTGTTTGTTTGTTGGTTTACCCTTAACTATAATAGCTGTGTTGTATTAATCGCATTTTGGTAATCCATGAAGTATTTTACCTGTATTATATTGCTGTTAGTTAGTTTTAATAGCCTTTCAAGTCAGCCTTCTTTTAGTAAATCTAAGCGTATTTTAGCCGAGCTTTATCAAGCCTCGCCACAAACAACCTTTTATTGTGGTTGTGAATTTAGTTATGTCGGTAAAAAGCTAATTCCTAACTTAGAAAGCTGTGATTATTCAGTGCGCAAGCAATTAAAACGTGCCAGTCGTGTTGAATGGGAACATGTGGTTCCTGCTTGGAACTTTGGGCATCAGCTTCAATGTTGGAGGGATGGGGGAAGAAAAAATTGTAGAAAAAATTCTATGTTCAAACAAATGGAGGCTGATATGCATAATCTAGTGCCAACCATTGGAGAAGTAAACGGCGACCGCTCTAACTATCGATTTTCTGAATGGAACGGTAAGGCTTATCAATATGGAAGCTGCGATATGCTGGTAGACTTTAAGGCAAAAAAAGTTCAGCCATCGGCAATTAGCAAGGGACAGATTTCACGAACATATCTTTACATGAGTCAGCAATATGATTTAAAGCTATCTAGGCAAGATCGACAATTATTTAATGCCTGGAACACTAAATATAATGTGACAGCTTGGGAATGTAAACGGAATGAGTTAATAGAAAAAGTACAAGGCAATGTGAATCCTTTCACAAAGCATAGGTGTGGTTAAACATACCTTATTACATACTTTCTAGTTCTAAATTAAGATCGATAAATAGCTCATGGATTACTAATTTTTTAAGTGCTGGGTCGGCTTTAACGTCTTCTAAATAACTACTACGACGATTCAATGCTTCTTTTAAATACGTAATAGCCTCTTCCATTTGATTCATTGCTGTGTATGCGCATGCTAGCTGATAAAATGCATGACTATTGTCCTTGTCTATTTTTAGAGCCTGATGGCAAAGGTTAGCGGCCCATTGCGGTTCATTTAATTCTAAAACAGCGTCGGCTTTGTAAGTTAATGCCTCACAGTCGCTAGACTTCAATTTTAATATATCATCGTAAATAGATATTTTACTGGCAACTGAAGGTTCTTGCTGAGCCCGTAACCACAGCGATTGCAGCTCTTGAGTTAATTCTATTTCTTCTCTGTTTTCTTCTATATTTTGCGTCTTTAGCTTAAGTAAAGATTCCATGTTTTCTAATCGAGCTTCGTACTCTTTTATTAAATGTGAGATCTCTTCATCGGCTAATGAATGCACACGTTCTTTAATATCTCTAATCGATGTCCAACCCACCAATACTAAAACTGATGTTGCAGCCGCTATAAGATAAAAGAAATACGTTATGGTATCTGTTGCATAGGCAACGCCTCTGTCAACAGAACTATGTTCTCTGTCTAGTATTTGCTGAATTAATTCGTTTTTAGTAGCTGCCTGCTCAGTTCTAAGCTGCTTGAGTTCGTCAAGTACATAGCGCTCAATAAAAGGGGCATACAATGGCTTTTCTAAATTATTGACTTGCGATAGCCGAGCATTGTCGTTTGCAACTGAATCGGCTGCCAAGGTACAAACAGAAAAAATAGATAGAAATAAAATAAGTAAAACGCGAGGCATATAGTCCTTCCGAAGTGGTAAAATCTGATTTTTTTGATATGCCTAATGGCATAGAAGATAAACTGATTATTAGGTCAAGTATAACCGATTGGTCTGCAAAGATAAAAACTTGTTTATCAGGTACGGCTAGCTAGATATTTTTTAACCAGATTCTCAAGTGACTTTATCTGTAATGGCTTGGTTAGATACTCTGTCATACCTACTTGTTTTGCCATTTCTAGGTCTTCTTTTAAGGCATTAGCTGAGAGCCCACAAATGACTAATTGAGAATATCCTCTCTGCCTAAGCTCTCTGGTCGCTGTATAGCCATCCATAATAGGCATCTGTACATCCATAAATATTATATCGTATTGTTTTTCACTGATAACGGCATCTAGACATTTTTGACCATTATCTACTACGTCAAATGTCAAACCTAAACCCTCTAACATATCACCAGCCACTAATTGATTTAT
>JAWUVO010000063.1:0-18408 GCA_034112325.1 Bermanella sp.
TCATCAGCATTGTTCACTATTTCACTGGTGCCATTTGTTTCTAATGCTAACTTTTCTAACAAGCTTTTATCAGCCTTATCTGACAATGCGATAGTGTGTATCTTTACACCTAAATCTTGGTATTGTTTAAGTACTTGAGTAAGTATTCTTTGACGCTCTGTTTGGTTTTTTTTCTGCTTATTAGCATCATTGTCTGCTGCAATGTCCACTAACCCATCAGTAAGTAGAATAACGTGCTGGTCATATTGACTATCTTTCTCAAACCTCCAAATAGCCTTTTCCATGGCTTCGCCAATATTAGTTCGCAGGCCATGGCTGTTAATTTTTTGCGCCTGTAACTTTGCATTTTTGCGCCATGCATCATCAACTTTTTCAGGTGGGATGAGCATATTAACCCATTGCCCAAACGTCCAGACTCCAGCTTGTGAGCCTTCTGGTAACATTTCTACGATTAAATTTAATGCTGGAATACGAACGTTATCACCATCGTTTTCTTTCATGGATCCAGAAATATCAATGATGACTCTTACGTCAGATGCTTGATTAGTGGGAATAATTTTACTTTGACTTTGTGCTGGAATGTTTAAGCCTTTAACCGACTTAAACGTCATTACGTCATCAGGAATGCTTACGCTAGAGATTATAGCTGTTTTTGCGGCAGCTATGCTGGCTGCTGACGAAGGAGAAGTTACGGACGATTCAGGCTGTAAATCTGAATTGTCTTTTTTATCGCCTTGCTCATCGACTGCAGCTTGCGATACCACTACTGCAGCTATTGGATTGGCTGCAATATCTTCAGCAGCACTATAAGCCGCTGAATTTATTAAAATCAAAGCAAAGTAACCGACAATCATTAATGGCTTTTTAAATAGGTAAATCATTGTCGATCACTGCATCCTTATAAAGTAATATTGACAAGTACTTGCAGGTACTAATTACATATGGCTCTCCAGCACCCGGCGCCCTTTTTCGGTGATGTGCCAACGCACACCATTTTTTCCACTTACCTTGCCAACTAAACTTCTGGAAACTAACACACTCAGTGTTTGTAGCATTCCAGCCTCGTCATTATTCGACTCACGACATAAACCAGCTAATGACCTAAATATATATCGGCCAGTTGCCAACATTTTTAAGGCACTTGAACTAGTTACATCTAATTCTTCACTGTATCTAGCCGATTCAATTTCTTCTTCGGGCTCTAGATCTTGCTCTGTTTCTGTATCAATTAACGGCAGCAACTCATTTTTAATGATTCTTAAATCGTGATGCACTGTTTCAGATTGCTCACGTGCTCGACGCGCTGAATCTAATATTCGGTCGGACATATTGGTAATAAAGAATCGACTTGCAATAGCAGAGATTAAACAGAACCCCGTAAAAATTAATAACCGCGACGGATCACCCTGAGTCTCAAGAATTAATTCGCTATTAACTAAGTCTAAAATCACCGGAACCAAAAACGCAGCACCAATGCCTACCACCAAACATCGAGGTAAGCTGGTTGCATCAGGGTCATTATCCCCATATAAATAATAATTTACCAAACCACCAAAGATACCGGCTAGCAGCATAACGGTAGCTAAGATGAAAATATGATTAGCCATTTTCTACCTCTCTTCCATTAGAGATTACAAGACTATTACGTCTGACAATTTCCCTAATGATTTCCCTTTCAAAAAAACCTGTGGCTACCGCATAACGCTCAGAGGTTTTACCTTTTTTTTACTTTCTGTCTTGGACTGAATGCCTAGTAATAAAATTAGACGTAATTTTCAAAATGGCAAAAAAATCAATCATTTGAAGCTGTTATGGGACGTAATGCGTCATTTTGTTGGTTATTTGTTGTTAATTTCCAATGCTAAGGCCAAGAGACGTTATTTATTAATAACCAATTCTATTACTCAGCAGCATTTATTCGTAGCCAGTTAATCGTTATACTGAGCAGATTATTATTCTTTTAATTGTTTTTTTACCATTAGGTATCTCATGGAATTATCTCGACTTAATCAATGGCAGCAATTGGCATTTTGTACTGCTTTGTGTGATAGAAGTTTTCCTAATTATGAGCTGTTCTGTGAAATTGAAAAAATAGACTCTAAACCTGCACGAAAAATACTCAACAAGGTGTGGGAATTTTTACGTGGACAATTAAAGAGTCTTAAAAATATGGAAAAGCAATTAGAACTGTTGACCGATTTAGTTCCTGACCCTGATCAATTTGATCAATATGGTGTGTATCCAGCTATGGACTCTATGCTGGCATTACAAAGCTGCGTACAGGCAATTTTAGACAGTTCAATTGAAGATGCAGAGAACATTCAGAACTTAATGCGCGAGCGTCTATTAGAAGTCCTAGAGATTCAACAAGTAAAACAAGATGAAAGTGAATTATGGCAACGACAATTAGATCTTGAAACATCTGTTTATAATTTAATCACAACGCAGACTAGCCACGCTGAAATGGTCAAAACCTTAATACCTCTTAGCCAAGATGGCGGGATCAGTACACTTGGGATTTGTTTGAATGATTAGGTCGATATATTCTGCCCGTTATTACCTTTATAACGTGCTGATCATTATTGCTTGTTTATTTGTACAACCGTCTCTGGCATCGAATGATCACAGTAATCACAAAAGCCACAGTGATGTATTGTTGCTCATCTTAAAAGAAAAAATAACCATACAAAAACTACAGGATATATTTTTTACATCAAATACCGAACAAAGAACTATTAATTTAATTAAACAATCACAGACAATTAGCCACTCTATGGGGCTTATTCAGGAATATTTAGCTATTCCAGAGTCTCGCTATCCAAATACATATATGTATCATCAAAGCTTAATAAGTAGGGGCTCTCTCCTTCAGGAATTTGCCCAACTACTGGTAACTTACCAGGACCAATTGAACAAAACGTTTGAATCTTAGAGTTTTATTCAAAAACCATAAAATTTGGCTAAATGTTAAATAACTTCAGTTAATTCTCATATTTAAGTTAGTTAAACCCTGTTATTTTTCTTCTACACAAGTACTTACTTACCTGCTTAGCCAAGCTGTTTCTATATAAGCGTAGTTTAAGCCATCAAATGGATTGATACTGCATGATCATTATTTAACATTTCAGTTAAAAAACTGATTTTTTTATTGTTCAAATTTCACACAAAATTAGCATCAATTTAATAATAAAACCTGAAGCCTTATATCATTTTATTACATACGAAATTATTTCACCCAAAACAGCCATATATAAACTAACTTTAATAATATGATTAAAAATATATTGTCAAACATCCGCCGTGTTAAAGCCTCTGTGCTTTTTGCCAGCTTGCTAGTAGTCGCTATGAATGTGGCCGCTGTTCAAGTTATACCTAAAGGCATGAATCAAGCCACAGGCAATGATGAAGCTGTATCTGAAGCAGAGTTCACAGCTATCTTCCGCAAAGCTGTGACGACTTATCGTAACGAAATACGCCCCATTTGGCCTAATGCCGAAGTAAGTAGCCCTACTCGTGCAGTATTTTATTCTGAACAATTTTCTGAAAAGCATGTTATTGACTTTCAAGCTAACGAAATACAAATAAGTACACCTAATATCCGCAAGGGTAACGTATTAGATTATAGAAAAATGCAGAAAAAACTTCATGCAGCCATAACTAATTTACTTAATATGGACTTGGAGTCGGCAATTAATAATGACCCTATAAATCAGAAAATAGAGCAATTAACAGGCATTCGTTACGCCAAAGATTTAGGCGCTATGGGGCGTGATTTAATTCTAAGTGAATTATTTAGCGATGATCGACCTTCAATCAAGGCTATTGAGCGCATGGCATCTAAGCTAACTAAAAGCGCTTACATTCGCTACCCAGCAGTGGCTTCACTTAAAGTGGCCCTTAATACTGAAAATCGAACCAATTATATTGTAAAACTGCCACAAAAACGTTTGCGTCAAAAAGCAAAAAAATATAAACCTTTTATCAACGATAACGCACAAAAATATCGACTTCCTCCATCGCTTATTTTTGCAATAATTCATGCAGAAAGTTCGTTTAACCCGCTAGCCCGTTCCCAAGCTCCTGCTTTTGGCTTGATGCAAATTATGCCGTTTACGGCAGGTAAAGATGCATCACATTTAATTTATAATGAAGTAAAAATATTATCACCAAGCTATCTTTATAATCCAAAAGCTAATATTCAAGTAGGAGCCGCTTACTTTCATATTTTATATTACCGATATCTAAAAGATATAACGGATTCTCGTGCAAGAATGTATTGCGCCATAGCAGCCTATAACGCTGGTACTGGAGCGGTTATGACGACCTTAGCAGGACGTAACAGTATTAGTGCAGCGGTTCCTACTATTAATAAAATGAAAGCCAATGATGTATTAAGAAAGTTAATTCGCCAGCTTCCAAGCTCTGAAACCAGAAATTATTTAAACAAAGTATTAAGTTTGAAGAAAACCTATGCACAAATTTAAAGCTTGTATATTAGTCGCCACATTATTTGTATCGGCCTGTAATAATAATGGAGATTTTTTCGATCGTATTATACCATCGTCTAATCAAAATAAAATTATATTTAAGGATATTCATAAGCTAGAACTGGAACTTCAAAGCATTGTTAAAACCATCAATAATAATGGTTTTTCTCCCATATTAGAGATTTCGATTTCACTAACCACAGACAAAAATATGCACTGGCCTAAGGCCTGGGTTACGCTTACGGTTAATACCTATATTAAGAATAATATTGTATCTAGTGTGACTAAATCAGAATTGTTTGAGGGCAATAGTCATACCGTTACATTTTCTCAACAGGTATCAGAGTTTGAACTAAATCCTAGCGATATAAAAATTGAAGTGCTGCCAGTTGCTTGGACACCAGCCTATCCTTTGTCAATCCAAGAAATGAAAAAACATACAGTAATTGATTAAAATCTATCTAGTTATTTAGTAGCTATTTATTAGTTAGGTCGTTAATTAGTTAAACTTGTACTAACCACTGTTTTAAAATATCTTTGAGTACTGCCTTTTTGTATGGCTTAGCTAGAAAACCATTCATTCCTACTTTTTCACATTGAGTCTGAACGTCATAGAGTGCATTGGCTGTCATGGCGACAATATGCGTATCTGCATTTAATGAACCTGTCGTTCTAATAGCTTTAGTTGCTTCAAAACCATCAAGCACAGGCATCTGAAGATCCATTAAGATCAGCCCATATTTTTTCTTGTTACTCATAGATATAGCTTGCAGACCATCTACTGCCAAATCACATTTCAAACCAAATTCCAATAACATTTTAATCGCTATTTTTTGGTTCACTGCATTATCTTCAACAATAAGAACTTCACCAGTGAAAATTTCTTTAGGTTCATTTATATATTCTTTAGCGACTATCAAACTGTTTTTATGCGATGCATCCCAAGTGAATTGACAAATAAATCGAGAGCCTTGATTAAAAGCACTTTGCACAATAAGTTTGCCATTCATTTTTTCTACTAGCTGCTTAGATATCGCTAAACCTAATCCAGTGCCACCAAACTCTCGGGAAATAGAGGTATCTTCTTGTTGAAAGGCTTCGAAGATATGCTCCATATTTTGCTCACTAATTCCTTTACCTGTATCACTAACTATTATCTCTAGAGTTACCTGCCCGTTGATAAAGGATATATTTTCTACAGATAGTGAAACGCTTCCTTGCTGAGTAAATTTAACCGCATTACCAAGTAAATTAACCAGTACTTGATGCAAGCGTTTTTCATCTGTTTTTACGGTTAAATTTTCTAGCTTGTCTATATCAACTTTAAAATCTAATTGCTTAGTTGCAACAATTCCTTTGAATCCGTCGACCACTCTTATCAGACTTTCATGCAGTGAAATAAATCGACAATCAAGCTCTAGACTTCCCTGCTCTATTTTTGAAAAATCAAGAATGTCATTTATTAACCCTAATAAATGGTCTCCCGATGACAATGCAATATCTACATACTCTAATTGCTCTTCACTTAATGTGGTTGACTGCATAAGCTGCAACATGCCTAAAACACCATTCATTGGTGTACGCAGCTCATGGGTCATTATGGCTAAAAATTCACTTTTAGCCTGATTTGCCGCGTCAGATACTTCCTTTGCTTTAATTAGACTATCAACATAGTGATGCTGTACTTGTTCAGATTTCTCTAGTGCTTTTGCCAACAAGTTGATACCCGATTGCAGCTGGCCCACTTCCCCTGTAGAAGACTTGGTGACTCGGGCGGTATAATCCCCGTGGGCCATATTATCGACGACAGTAGACAGTCTACTTATAGGACGGGACAACTTAGCACCACTCATCCAAGCAAATAAACCACAAATAAGTAAGCTGACACTGACAATTAATACCGCGTGCAATACTATTTGATTTTGTCGCTCGGCTATAAATGCTTCAGACAGCCCAACTCTGACTTGACCTAGTATTTTTTCTGTATTGTTTTTAGTAAACCAGTCGTCTTCATCCGCTAAAATATCATATTGAATTATGTCGGCTTGATACCAACGCAACACGCCTTTATTTTTGGGGTTTTCGCCACCAAATAAATTGGCATCGCTACTGCTGAATAAAAGCACACCTGCGATATCTTCTATTTCAATAAACTGCACATCATCATCGTCTAAAAGCACGCGAGCCAAGGGTGAAATAATAGATTGATTACCGGTTAATACAAAATAATCAGAAGTCGCAGCAAGCTGAACTGCAACTAGCTGACCTTTTTTATCAAGCTCTTGTTTAACATCAAGTAGTCGAGCGTTAATAAAGTAAACACTTAAAATGATCGATATTACTAATGCAGGGCCAATTCCTAACAGCAGTGTTCGGCTGTACAAACTCCAGACCCCTAGTCCTTTTTTCATTTCACTAACTCCCTAATTTTATTAGCAAGCGAGCTCGGATCTACAATATTAATATTTAAAGAACGTGCGACTTGGGTATTTACTGCCACATTAAAATTTTGATTTTGAATAATTTCAGGCCAAATCTGCTTACTCGATAATAGCTGAGTAACCGTTTGAAGCGTCTCTTTTACACCTGAATAACTGCTGGCTACGGCTCCGGCTCTTACATACCCTTTGTCCGGACCGATTAATGGTCTAGAGGCACGATATAAACGCATAAGAATGCTACGGATAGTAGTCGCATTGTAAATGGCTCGATCATTTATCCCTAATACAGCATCAGATTCTTTAACCGCTTTTAGTGATGCCATATCCCAATTCAGTGGGTCATTAATAACGGCCGTATTGACTTTTAAATCGAACTTTTTAGCAAGATTAGTTATTTGTAATAAATTGTTGTCTGAGCTTGGGGAGTGTAAAACAGCAATAGATTTAATTTGCGGACTTAGTAGCTTAATCAACGCTAATTGATGTTCTAGCTTGGGAGAATTATCCAGTAATGTGAATGGTATATTTGGGTACAAAGCGCCTAACTTAACTTTTGCCTCAGTACGAACAAACAAGCCTAATATACGAATTTTATTTGCATTAGCTAATGGTTTAATTCGCCCAAGAATCATCGCCAAGGGTTTTGCCCCAAGTGCTATCCATGTATTAATAGAATTTGATGATACGGCTTTGGGTAATTCCGTTGAGGTATATAACTGAAAGGTGAAATTAGGATTTAGCTGAGCAACAACCGTTTGAAATTCAAGCGCCTGCTGATTTTTATCTTCCACTAACAAGCCTACCGTTGATCCAATCGACTGAAAGGACACAAGCAGCAAAACAAAAGTAAAGGTATATTTAATATGCTGGATGATTGAGCCTTCCATGCCCTGTATTGACCCCTTTTATTGCCGAATCACGCTAAAACCTATATGTAGGTAATGATCTTAAACTAATAGTACTAATTAGTAGCGGTTAATTTCGGCTTTGGAGCAAATTTACTATCCAGATAGCGCAGAATTTCATCGTATTCTTGAACCCAATGACTACCAGACTTAGATTCAACCCTAAGACATGGAACCTTTATTTTGCCCGTACCTGTGAGAAGTTCTTTTTCATAGGCATAACAGCGTTTCAGGTTTTTAACCGTAACAGGAATGTTTAACTCTTTTATGTGATGCCTGACACGAGTGCTGTTCGCACACGTAGAATGGTCGTAAAGCGTAATAGCTTGAGCAAGACGGTCGACCCGCTGCTGCTCTTTATTACTTCGCTGAACCGGATGAGATATTATAGAGGCGCACGATGCCAATACTTTTTGCAACAGGGACATTAATTTATAACACCGTAAAATTTGCGCATAGTTTACTGCGCTAATATCTAAATATCCAACAAAGAAAAGCTTTTATTAAAATAAAATACTATTCACAGCCATAGTTCCTATCACACCCATGCACAGGCAATACAACATTAGCCAGCGGGCCTGAATGCATTTACGACAATATCTTCTTTTTTCCATCACGACTCTCCTTTTCGCTATTCGCTTCAACTAAAAGTATAGACCAACTTAGGCAATCAGCTTGCAGCTATACTTAAGGTGGTATTTGAGGCCATAAATAGTGGAAAATGAAGTGATTAGTAATAAAAAAGCTCCAATGCATAACACATTGGAGCCAAAGCTAATCAGCCAGCTGCTTGGCTAGAGCCTTACTTGATTAAAGTGTTGCGCGAGAAACTAGGGATGTCGGTCCAACCTTCCCAATGCATCCAAACTGCAAACGCCTTGCCTACAATATTTTCATCAGGGACAAACCCCCAGAAACGGCTGTCACCACTATTGTCACGATTGTCTCCCATCATAAAATAATGTTTGGCGGGTACTAACCACTCACCATCACCTCGACTGGGGATGCCATTATATTGCTGCATAGGAAATTGCTTAGCCTCAGGAGTGGTTTCATTAAACACCAATAGTTTTGGCGCGCCTTTTGGGTAAGCCCCAATTAACTCGTCTTTAACTAATACGTTATTAATGTATAACTTCTTATTGCTATATCTAATAGTATCGCCAGGAAGACCAATGACTCGTTTAATAAAGTAACGTGGATCATGCGGCGGTATAAATACCATTACATCGCCTCTTTTAGGGTCGTCTACCTCAATAACCTTTGTGCCTAAAACGGGTAACCGAAAGCCGTAAGAAAATTTGTTCACTAAAATAAAGTCACCCTTTACCAAACCCGGCTCCATTGAACCCGACGGAATTTGAAAAGGCTCAACTAAAAAAGATCTCAAAAGCAAGACAAGGGCTAATACAGGAAAAAAGCCTTTACTGTTTTCGATTAACCAAGGCTCTTTGCCAGCGTCCTCGATAGATTGCTCGGTGGCACCTTGCGATCCTAAATCGTTAACCACAGCCAAACGACGTTTTGAAAAGTAAACAAAATCCGCCAGCGAGACCAAGCCTGTGACAAATACTGCAATAACTAAAATAAGGGGGAAATCTATGTCCATTTCGGAATCAAAACCTATTTATTATTTGAGAAAAACATTCTAACAAGCTTAACGATAAAAGTGCGACTATTCATCTGTTAGTAACTCATGAACTGGCAAGCATAGCGATATGCCGCCATATTTAATGCCTTAAGCCACGAATTGCTTGCGCTAACTCTACGGCGTAATCATCGGTCATACCTGCAATATAATCTACTACCCTTAAATATGCTCGATACTTGTCCCAATCTTTTTGAGGTGCATGGCGACCTATTAGCTCAAGTATTCGCTGAGCTTTATAGCTAGCGAGCTGGCCATCTAACACTTCATCAACAGCCGATAAAAAAGACTCCAATAAACTGCCAAGGGTGGCATAAGCACCTATTTCAATTAGTGCTTTTTTAGGCTCTCTAAAAATTTTATTACGGGCAATCAACTTAGCCGACTGAATACAAGTGGCTACTTTTTGATCAGTCATTGAAATTAAATCTGAAGTAAACTCACCCTTCAAAAGCGCCTGCTCATTCTCTATAAATGTATTAGCTACACTATTCACCATTATGTCGATAGCCTTGCCTCTTAAAATAGCCAAGCGTCTTCTTGCAGGGTCTTCGTCGGTGGTTTCAAAGTAATCTTTCGGCACATCGTCGCCAATTAAATCCAACAACAACTGCTCTACTTCTTTGTATTCCAACAAATTCATTTCTACGCCATCTTCAAGATCAATTATTGCGTAGCAAATGTCGTCTGAGGCTTCCATTAAATAGACCAACGGGTGGCGGCAATAGCGGTTTTCACCTTTTGGAATTAAGCCTAGGTGTTGGGCTATATTATGAAAAAAAGCATGCTCTGATTGATACACTCCAAATTTCTCACCTTTTTCAGGATCTTGATAATCACTCTGCCAAGGGTATTTTAAAAATGCCCCTAGCGTGGCGTACGTTAATCGCATACCACCATCAAACCGATGGTATTCAAGTTGCGTTAAAATTCTTAAGCCTTGCGCATTACCTTCAAACGTTTGTAAATCACAGGTTTCGGCCGGCGACAGCCCTGTTAAAAAGTGCTTATTTGCAGGGTCTCTAAACCAGTTTCGAATAGCATCTTCTCCTGTATGCCCAAACGGGGGATTACCAATATCATGAGCCAAGCAGGACGCTTGAACAATTGCGCCTAGATCTGCGGGGGATACCTCCTTAGGTAACGCATCCCCTAACATTTCGCCCACCAAAGCTCCTAGGCTTCTCCCTACACAGCTTACTTCTAAGCTATGCGTCAAACGACTATGAATATGGTCATTTTCTCTTAACGGGTGCACCTGAGTTTTACGCTCTAGACGTCTAAAACTGCTGGAAAAAACTACCCGATCATGATCTTTATGAAACGGAGTTCGAGTAGACGAATCATGAGAATCAGTTACTCCAAATCGCTTACTGCTAAGCAAACGCTTCCAATCCATTGTCATACTGCAATCCTTAAATTTATTAACAACAATATTAATTTATTAACATACTTCATCATAACTCTCTAAATGGCTGAGCTTCATAAGTACCAAGCCAGCGAAATTCAGAGCTATAAAATTTAAGCTCTTCAATGGCTAACTGCATGGTTTTTGAGTCTATATGGCCAGCAATATCTATATGAAACTGACTGCTATTAAGTGTCTTACCATCCATATAACTTTCTAGTTTAATTAAGTTTAATCCATTAGTAGCAAACCCTCCAAGAGCCTTATAAAGGGCCGCTGGAATGTTTTTTACTTTAAATAAAATAGATGTAATGTAGGTTTTTTGTACATCATAAATAACAGCTACATCTTGTTTAGCCAGCAGCATAAAGCGAGTGGTATTGTTATGGATATCTTCAAACTGACGATACACAATTGTCATCCCATAAAGCTCAGCGGCTAACTCAGAGGCAATGACTGAACCGGTTAAATCTTTCGATTCTGATAATATTTTTGCAGCACCTGCTGTATCAAATTCAGCTCTTGGCTCTAGGCCCATGGCTATAATTCGATCATGGCATTGTGCTAGGGCCTGTGGGTGTGACATAACCCAGCTAGGATTGCTATTAGGCAATGCCATAAGGCAATGGCTTACGGGCTGAAAATGCTCTGCAATTATGCGCAATTTTGTTTTAGGGATTTGCCGATAAATTTCTTCTACCCGCCCTGCAGTCGAGTTCTCAATGGGGATCATTGCCCATTCTGCATGATCGTTCTCTACAGCATCTATGGCTTGGAAAAAGCTATCGTAGGCGATGGGGGTCGCATCGGGCTTTAAAATCGAACACGCTAAATGGCTATATGCACCTAGTTGTCCTTGAAAGGCAATTTTTGTCATGAATCCAACAATAAAATTATTTATCACACCATATTGGCCATATATACCAAATATGTACAGACTTTCAATGATCTGCATTAGATAACTGCGAAGGCTTATCTATACTGTCTTTATAATACGCAGGGTAAGTATGTTAAAAAAAATATCTGTAGATGATCTCAAACCCGGAATGTACGTTACTAATATAACGCAGGAAGGGGTTCGGCTGGGCGACGATAAACGCGAAGGACGAATTAAAGACGAGGTCACGATAAAAGCTCTTCAGCAAAGAGGCGTTAAAGAATTGTTTATTGACACCGAAAAAGGTGACGATAGCAACTTGGCTGTGCCTTTTGATCAAGAACTGCCCACTGATGATCAAGCAATAGTGGATAAAGCTTTAGATAAACCACTACCAACTCGTCAATTAGAAGACGAAATTCATACAAGCTCGTCACAGGCAAAAGAATCTATCGATGCTCAAGCCAATAGCTTTGAAAAGGAGTTTGAACGAGCAGGTAAAATACACAATGAAGCCCTTGGAATGATCAGCAAAACCCTTGAATCGGTGCAAAAAGGGCAAGCAATTGATACCAAGCCATTTGAAGATATGGCGTCTAGCTTTATGGATTCGGTAGTCCGTAACCAAAACGCCCTAGCTTGCCTGTCTAGAATTCGCGATAAAGACTCTTACTTATTAGAACACAGTGTGAACGTGGCTGTTCTTATGTCTATATTGGGTAAATACCTAAAACTTGATAACAAATATCTGCATGAATGCGTAACGGGTGCGTTGCTGCATGATATTGGCAAGGTTCTAGTACCTGATACAATTTTGCACAAACCAGGAAAACTGACCACCGAAGAGTTTACGATAATGAAACGCCATGCGTTTTATAGTCAAAAGATACTCGAAAAGGGTAAAGGCTTTCCTCAAGTCTCTATTAATGTGGCTGGCCAGCATCATGAACGCATCGATGGCAAAGGCTACCCTGCGGGATTAAAAGGTGAAGAAGTAACACAAGAAGCTAGAATGGCCGCTGTTGTAGATGTTTATGACGCGATTACCGCAGACCGCGTATACCATGTTGGCATGACGCCATCTGCGGCGCTTAAACGTATGCTTACATGGTGTGGTGATCATTTAGATGTAAAATATGTTCATGCATTTATTAAAGCAATGGGGGTCTACCCCGTTGGCTCGCTGGTTGAACTTAATAATGGCATGGCTGGAGTAGTAATTGAGGAGACTGGGTCGACTACCAAACCGGTTTTACGTGTTATGTACAACCTGAAATCCAAAAGCTTTGTGAAAGTCACTCGCTTAGACTTAAGCAGTACAGACAAAATATCCATCGTTAAGTCCATCGATCCAGCTGATCACGGTATTAAATTAAAAGATTTTCTAAGCTAGCCTTGTTTAGAGCCCATGTTTGTTAAGTCATTGTATTTAAATTAAAAAAAAACAGAAAAGTGTTGACGACACGCCTCTTGATCAATAATATACGCCCCGCAGTTGAGGCAACAGCCAACACTGCAATGTAGTTCCTCGATAGCTCAGTTGGTAGAGCAGTAGACTGTTAATCTATTGGTCACTGGTTCGAGTCCAGTTCGAGGAGCCACTTTCGGAGCATAGCGCAGTCTGGTAGCGCATCTGGTTTGGGACCAGAGGGTCGGGAGTTCGAGTCTCTCTGCTCCGACCAATTTTATTTTAATCACTTCTTTTTATACCTCTGTAATATTTCTTTTAATTTTTATTCTTCTGCTTCTTTATCTATTTTATTATTTCAGTTTCTGTATCAAGATACCCCTATTCGCTTGCAAGCAAGCTCCAACCAACTTCATCCAGCTTCAAATACGTACGAGGGGTGACCCACCCCGAGTTTTAAAGGGCACAAAAAAACCGACACTAGGTCGGCTTAATTTTTTAATCTTTAGCTGTTTAATTTAACAGCTCAAAATTAAGATTTCTCAATATTTAATAATTCAACTTCAAATACTAGCGTAGAGTTTGCTGGTATTTTAGGGCTTGGGCTTTGCTCGCCGTAAGCCAGTGTCGCTGGAATGTGCAAGCGCCATTTATCACCTACCTTCATAAGTTGTAACGCTTCTGTCCAGCCAGAGATAACACGGTTAACTGGGAATTTAGCCGGCTCACCACGCTCTACAGAGCTATCAAACACATCACCACCAATCAAGGTGCCGTGGTAGTGAACTTCTACCGTGTCAGTAGCGGAAGGCGACCCACCAGTACCTGAAACAAGTACTTCATATAGAAGACCGCTTTCAGTGGCTGTTACGCCTTCTTTTTTAGCCGTTTCAGCTAGGTAAACTTCACCCACCTTTAAAGCTTCTTGAGAGTCTTCTTGCTGCTTAGACACTTCTTCTTCACGGACGGCGGTGAATGCTTCACGAATGGCTTCCTCAGCTATTCTAGGCTCTTTTTCTGCTAGGGCGTCACGAATTCCCATCATCATAGCATCAGAGTTAATATCAATTGGCTGGCCTTGTACACTGCGGGCCATGCTCATACCGATTCCGTAACTCATTTTGTCAATATTGCTTTCTAGGGCGACTTCTTTTTCGCCATTACAGCCCACTAAAACTGTTGCTGCCATCATGGCGATTAAAGGTAACTTACGCATTTTTATCTCGTTATTTAAAAGTATTAATTACAAACAAAACGGCCTTCACTTTCTAGACGTCGTTTACATTCTCTATGGTAATTGGCACACACCTGATGCTCAGCTGCCGACATATTCATGGCATAGTCGCATTCTTGAACTTTTTGCCTTAAGTCACTATCCCCGACCTTAGCAATATCATTCCCACAGGCAGATAATATTATTAATGCAATTATCCATATTGACTGTTTAATGCTGATATTTGTCATGGGACTACCAACTCATTCTAACCTTTTAGTGGTTAGATTTTTTATTATTATAAAATATAAGCCAGTAATCCTGGCCTACATTTGATCAATATTTACAGGTGAAAGCTTACACCTAGGTATGGACCTTCAACTTGGATCTCAGCCGATAAGTCGCCAAAATCAGCTTCATCCAGGTTTAGATCAAAGCTACGGTATCCTGCAGTTAGGCCAATATCCAATAAAGGAATCAATGGCAATACGTAAGTTATGTTTGCGTCAAAATCTGTGACACTGGTATCGCCATATGAAATCGTATTGATGTCAGCACCAATGGAAAAACCCGTTAACGGAATGTCGATACCGGCTTTTAAATAACCCATAGGAACAACAAAATCAAAATCAGCTGCTGCATCAGTGCTTCCTACAACCGTCATTTCTCCGTCAAACTGACGGGCGGTTAGACCAAAGTCAAACGTCACGATTGGAAGAGGAAGGCTCCAGTAAAAGGTGTAATCGGTGTGGCTAAGGTCTAAAACACTGTCAACCGCGCCCGTTACTGGCGTGCCATTGAATTCAAAGCCTGTATCAATAGTGCCTGAACCATCGGCATCCATAGCGGTTTGCTTGATTTTTACATTCGGGATTAATGGGATTGGGTGTTCAAATGCTAAATACATCACATTTTGCGCGCCGCCGTCTAGCCCTAGGTTATCTTCTAGATCAGCTGCACCACCCACTACGTTACCAGAAACCGTTTGATCCCAAGAATAAGCACCAGCGTAGAAATCGACCAATGGAAGTGCGCTTGCGGCTTGAGGTAATGCTGCGACAAGAGCCGCTACCGTTAGGATTTTTTTCATTATTTTGATCCTTTGTTCTTTATAATATGTGGCTAATTGCTTACGCTACCACGGCTTTTAACTAGGAGGCAAATTTAAGCATAAATACGCAGGAAAAACAGCCTGATATAGTCCATTCGGTCACAATTTTGTGACAACTTGTCACAGTTCACACCACGGAAAACCATTTTCCTGGGTGGCCATGATCACAGAGTCCTTTTTCCAACTAAAACCATTGGAAATGGCGTCTATCGCTACGGCCACATTATTATTTTTTTCGCTGATGTGAGTGGCCACTAAAAACTGCAAGTCATCACAATTAATATTGTTTAATAGCTGAGTTGCTTGCTGATTATTTAGGTGCCCCAACGACCCCTCTACCCTCGCTTTTAGCCTGGGAGGATATGGGCCCATCCTAAGCATTTGCACATCATGATTGGTCTCAAGCATAAGCCCATGACATCGATCGTATTGGGCGAAAATATGGGGCGTAAGACTGCCCAGATCGGTTAATATGCCAAGCTTTTTAAGATTGGGATCATAAACCACAAATTGAGTGGGCTCTCGTGCATCATGGGGAACCACAACAGGCGTGATAGAAAGCGGCCCTATTTTAAACTGCGCATGACTATCAATGATCACGAGACTGGGTATAACACCCAAGCCACTGTATTGAGACGTACCATGGGAGCAATAAACGGGGATTTTATATTTACGAGCCAGGGGCCCAACACCCTTGATGTGATCACTGTGTTCGTGGGTAACCAGGATGGCATTTAAATCCAGAGGAGTGAGACCTTTTTGGGCCAGACGGAATTCAACATCTTTTAAGGTGAAGCCTGTATCGATTAAGATACAGGTGTCTTCATATTGAACCAGGGTGCCATTGCCCTTACTGCCACTTCCGATACTGCAAAAGCGCATTATTAGGTAGGGTCTTTTTCAGGTTCTTGAAGTTTCTCTTGAAGCTTTAATAGCAGCGCTTTAGCATCGGCATCGTCTGCAAGGTTGTCCTGATCAATATGAACAGCCACATACACACCACTGCGAGCGCGATTCACTTTAATCTCTAAAGATTTTTTAACGGCCTCTGGACCAGAACCAAATAGGCCAGCCCAAAAACCCACGGGCTCAGCATCTGCAGATGTGTCTGTCATTTCAATAAAATAAGTACCAACACTGCGGTTTAAATCCACTATATCTATTTCAGAACGCTTAACCGCTTCGCCTATTTCTGACCAAGCTCGTGCAAACGGCACATTCAATCTTAGAATAGGCGTGCCGCTACCGTCCTTGACCAGCTCGCTTGTTAGTTTCTCTGTATTTTGACTGGCTAAGATCTCAGTATCTGAGTCATTACTGTCAACCACCAACTTACTAGGCCTAGGCACTGTAAATTCTTCAGGTAACGGCTCAACCTTAACATCAGGTATTGCCAACCTAGGTGTCAGCTTGATTAGGGCCACATCTTTTGGCACCACGATATTAGGCTGAATTTCTGCTGTTAAATAGTCGTCGCTTCGATCATGAACCAGCCAACTACAACCTGTAATAGCATACGCCATTACTATTAATACAACTAAGCGCATTGAGCACTCCAAATTTTTATTATTAAATCAAGTCCCATTGACGCAAGGCAGCGCGTAAAGGTTCCCGTAAATTTTCTGATAAAGGTGTTAACGGCAATCGAATGCCAGGGCCACATAGTTTCATTTCATGCATTGCCCATTTAACAGGAATGGGGTTAGATTCAACAAACATAGCCTCATGCAGCACCATTAACTTATTATTTAAGGCTTCAGCTTCTTCTGCTTTTCCAGCTAAGGCTAGTGCACATAAATCATGCATTTGGGCGGGAGCAATATTTGCAGTTACCGAAATATTACCCTTGCCACCAGCCAGAATTAAGCGGTAAGCGGTTTCATCGTCACCTGAATACACAGCCATACGATCACCAACCCGGGCAATCACATCTTTTGCACGATCTATATCACCAGTGGCTTCTTTAATGCCGACAATGTTTTTAAAATCGGCTAAACGCTCAACGGTTTCAGGCAACATGTCGCACGCAGTACGGCCCGGCACGTTATACAAAATTTGATCTACCGATGCCGCTTCTGCGATGGCTTTATGATGCAGGTACAGACCTTCTTGCGTAGGTTTGTTGTAATAAGGGGTAACCAGCAATACGGCATCAACACCTAGTCGCTGAGCTTCTTGTGTAAGGTGTATGGCTTCTGAAGTTGAGTTGGCACCCGTACCTGCAATAACAGGAATTCGGCCATTCACTTGCTTAACCACTTCCTCGATCACATTTAGGTGCTCTGTATCGCTTAGAGTGGCCGACTCACCTGACGTGCCCATTGCAACGATAGAGCTTGTGCCCTTTTCGATGTGCATCTCCACTAACTTTTCTAGCGCAGACCAGTCTACGTTGCCAGAATCCGTCATTGGGGTTGCTAGTGCTACAAGGCTTCCGGTGATCATTACCTGCTCCGAATGGTAAAAAATAGAGCGCAATGGTACTTAGGAAGGCCCTTCGTGGCAAGTGTAGACTAGGCCTCAGCTAAAATAACCGCTGCAAAGCTATGCCGCGATAACCACAATGAGATATTAAGCTTCTTCTAGCTCCGGCTCGGCCTGAGCCGCTTGCACACCCCTAGGCCAGGACGTAATAACAGCCTTGAATAGCGTGGCCAATGGAATGGCAAAAAACACACCCCACAACCCCCACAGTCCACCAAAAACCAGCACCGCCAATATAATGAGTACCGGGTGTAGATTGACAGCTTCAGAGAACAGTAATGGAACCAATACATTGCCATCCAGGGCCTGAATAATAAAATACACAGCTATTAGGTAGTAGAAGTCAGATCCGATACCCCATTGAAAGTATGCGATTAATACAACCGGAATGGTCACTACAGCGGCTCCAATATAAGGAATCACCAC
>JAWUVO010000064.1:0-27865 GCA_034112325.1 Bermanella sp.
GACTTACAGTGCAAAGTAATGGATGAATGTGTGCAATTGCATGGTGGATATGGCTATATGAACGAATATCCAATTGCCAGAGCGTGGGCCGATAGTCGAGTACAAAAGATCTATGCTGGAACCAATGAAATAATGAAAGAAATTGTTGCTAGAGCTGAATTAGGCTAAATATTATCCAACTAAAAAAGAGATGCCTAGCATCTCTTTTTTTTGTCTCAAGTTACTACCAGTAGGCCCTATGCTGTTTTACGTTTATTATAAACTAGCGGTCCAGCTAACATAAACTCAACTTCAGCGCGCAAATCTAACAGATGATCCTCTGCTATTTTCCATTGTGGGCCACCCATCATAGAGCTATAACGGTCTTGGGCAAATTCTAACGAACCTTGCTTAACTAACATGGTTAAAGCCAATAATGGCCCTAGCAATAATGCATTAGGATCTTGGCTATGAATGTATTCATTTTGCAATCGGTGTAACCGCGACTCTAAATCTTCTACAAATATTTGATAATCGGAAATTTCCATGAGTAGTGCTCTGCTGACCGTATATAACTACAGTGTAGAAGATAATCAGGCAACCGCAGCCAAAGGCACATAGAAATCAAAAATATTAGATAAATAGTTTAATAGCTGTCATAAAAAAGTCGCTAGAACAAGTAATGCTCTAACGACTTTTTTAATATCTATCATCAACTAACTAAAGATGAACTAACTAGCCTTGCGCAAGTAAAGCTCTTAAATCAATAATCCCTGCATTGGCCCGTGCAATATACGAAGCCATAACTAAAGAGTGATTTGCAGTAAAACCAAAGCCACTGCCATTAAGAATAACTGGAGCCCATACTGACTCTTGAGTAGATTCTAACTCTCGAACTATTTGTCGAACACTGACTAATGCATTTTTCTTATGAAGTATGTCGGCAAAATCTACTTCCATCGCTTTTAATATGTGAATAAGCGCCCACGCTGTACCACGAGCTTCATAAAATACATCGTCTATTTCGGTCCACGCGGTTTTTACCTCAAACTCACTTTCATTTTCAGTGCTTTGAGACGCTTGGTTATCCCCAGCCAAATCTGTATTCAATCTTTTTTGACCAACACTTGCGCTTAATCTTTGACTTAAAGAACCTAGACGCGTTTCTACGTCTTTTAGCCATTGCCTAATATTGTCGGCACGGGCAAAAAATTGTGCTTGAGATTGCTGTTGGTCAGATAAACGTAAAAGATAGCTTTCTAATTTATCTATGCCTCTTTGATACTCATTTTCCGTGGCTGGTAATGCCCAAGAATTATGGTCGAAGTGCAACTGCGGCTCGGCAACTGACAAATCGATATCTTCCGTACTTTGACTCTGACTACGGCTAAAATCTTTACGTAGTGCTCGACTTAAATCACGCACCTGTACTAAAACACCAAACTCCCAGTTAGGAATATTATCTAGCCATAAACCAGGCGGCATTAGGTCGTTACTTAAATAACCACCAGGCTTATCTAGTAACGTTTGCGCTACGTTAATTAGCGTTACTGTGGTGGTATAACCTGTGCTAACTTCACGGTTATGCTGCTTGGCGTGTTTACTAGCAACATCGCTAACGATAAAAGCTTCAGGTTCATTGCTCCAAATATAGCTAAACACAATAGAAGCTATACCAAAAATAGCTAACGCAGCAATAAAAATTCGTAACATCCATCCCCCCTCTAAAAAGCGCTCTAATCTATCGCTAATTTGATTCATGTTCTATCTGCCTTTATTCGCTTTTTATTAATTATAATATGTAGTATTAATCAACATTAATGATGATGGTGGTGTTTTGAATCATCGCTATGCTGTTCTTGATCTGCCATTACGGAAACAACTGGCAGAGTAAACGGATACTTTTTACCCTCAGAATCTTCAATGGTTATATTAATGCTCTCACCAACCTGCAAAGGTTTAAGCAAACCCATCAGCATTATATGATGCCCACCCGTTTTAAAGATAAATCTTTCACCCGCTGCAATATCCACGTATTCCTGCTTGGCCATATTCATTACGCCTTGCTGATTTTTAGTATGACTATGAAATTCAGCTACTTTGGCCGCATTAGATTCAGCCTTAATTAAGCGAACGTCATTTTCCCCAGTATTTTTAATGTGCAAAAAAGCAGCGGTATTTGGTTGGCCGGGTGGCATAGCACGAACACTAGCATGATCAATAACCAGCTGTGCTTGAGATAAAGTTGAAAATAATAGAGCTGATAATATTAGTAGGGGCTTCATAAATGTCTCCAGTACAGATTTAACCACTATAACAAACATTTATCGTCTTATGCAGCATCACATTATACTGAATACGCTCAATCCATCACACTTTTATATGGTTAATAGATTTATGTCATGTTTGAGGGCCATTAAATTAATGGCCTTTGATAATTAAAGCGACTGTGGCGCATCTAAACCGTAGCCCATTACCCCGTCGACACCTAAATCTATTAGTGTTTGTTTTTCTTGCTCTGTTTCAATGCCTTCAGCAATACACAAAGCTTGCTGAGCATGAAATACCTTGATCATGCCCGAGACAAAAAAGGCGTGCTCGTTTTGTTGATCTATATCTCGGATAAAGCGCTTTTCGATTTTACCTTGATAAATAGGAAAGCGTGCTAAAAAGCCAAAGCTTTTACCAGATGTACCCACATGATCGACACTCAACCTTAAGCCTCTTTTACTCATTTTATGCAGCCAAGGTAATGCGCCCTCATTAATATAAGCTAGTGTATATTCGCTACACTCTATGATCATTTTTGTTAAAGCAGGCTGTTTGACTGTATTTTCAAACCACTTTCTGAAATCTTTATCATTTATACTTTTACTGGATATATTCAGCACCCAATCTATGGAGCCTTTATTAGTAGAAGTATCATTATTTAAACTATCAAAAAAATTCTGCCATTTTTGAATAATCAGACAATCAAAATCTATTGAAAAATCTAATCTATCAACCATGGGCCAGAAGTAACCGGCTAATAATGGCTCACCTTCGGTTTGACGCAGTCGACAATGAATTTCACGCTGAACCAGCACTCCCTTATTGTCGAATACTCCTTGGCTAAATAACTCAATCTGCTCATTTTTCAACGCATCTCTTAAGCGTTTTTGCCAGTGTATCCAGTTTGTTAATGTATGATTTTCTAATTTACCTAACAGAAATTCATGCTGCTCTAGACTGCAACGCTCTATTAAAATATCAAGTTGATGTTTAAGACTAGAAGGTGCGACTACGTCAGCTATAGGCAGCCCGGCAATGCTCAGTAATACCTGATGATGCTGCACATGAGAAAGTTGGCGTACAGAATTAGCTAAATGTTCCATGCGTTTTTCACTGCCTTTGTCCAATGTGTCTGGACTAAATATCCAGAACTCGCCACCCAAACGCGCCACACAAACATGCTCACGAGATAGGTTTGGCGCTGTTTTTAATAACAGTGCAATCTGCATAATAATTTCATCTACCAATGACTTACCATGCAGGGTATTCAAATGTACTAGATTTTCAATTCGAATCAGCATCATCCAGCCAGGGGCAAACGACTCGGCTTTCATCCAGTCGTTTAAAAAGCGGTCCCAACCTTTACGGTTATTGAGTTCGGTTAAACTGTCATGGAAGTTTTCGCGCTGTAGGTGTCTGACTGTTTCGCTGTGAGCCACAAAGCTCGCCTGTAGGCGATCACTTAAATGGTTCATGGCCCGCACTAACGTTTTTAACTCTTTTGCTTTTGGTTGCTCTGTAATATGTGAAAATTGATTCGATGCAAGCTTATCGGCTAATTCCAGCACCGCACTTAATGGCTTTAATTGCCATACTAATAACAGTCGCAAACTATAAAGTACAACAAACAGCATCAAAGCAAACCACGCTGTTTCTGCCTTAACCGACCTCCACATTTGCTGGTAAGCCAATCCAGGGTGCATTTGAACCTGCAGTAACCCTAATTGATTCCAACCTTTGCTTACAAATGCTTCAGAGTAACCGCCGGTTAAAGATAAACCTTGAGAAAACCAATTTGGCGTGGTGCTCACTAAATCTTCGCGGCTGACTCTGACTATAGGTGCAGTGCCATCAATATAATCAAATCGGACTTGAAGATAATGTCCACGATCAAACACCACATCAAGCATTGACCTAATAGACGCGTCATCATTATTTTGGGCGCTATGAATTAAGCTTAACGCTAATGTGGTAGCCGTTTCTTCTGCTCTAAGATTTAATTGCTGATTAAAATGCACACGCAGTTGTGAAATATTAATCAGCAAGTTACCACCCATAACAAGCAGCATTAAAATAGTGATTCCAACCGCCAGCTGGCGTCGAATACTCATATTATGAATACCTTTTTTTTGTATATTTTTTAATTTTCATAGATCTGCATAATAACTCAATTGACTATCTACCGGTGTCAACCGGCGGCTGCAACCAAGCTTCCATTTTTTGTTCGCTCATTCTAGCTAATAAATCCATCCACATATTTAACCGCTTAGGGTCGCCTATTCTAATACTACTGCCCTTCATACGTTCTAGCCACATACCTAATCCATTAAAACTGTATACAGGAGACAAATCGCGACGCTTAGACGCTAACAATATTTTCGATGTTAAATTATCTAAAATAAACGGTTCTGATCGGGGCGTTGAATAATAAGCCAGCACCATATGGGCTTGGTTTAACTTAATAGCTTTTACATAAGTTATTCGTAACTTTTCTTCTGCTATGCCAGCCTGAATTAGGGAGAAATATTTGGCAATAACAAAGTCCTCACAATCCCCTGCTTTTGACCCTAGGCTTTCTAAGGGAGTGGCCCAATAGTCTTCGGTATTCCAGTGTTTTTCATCACTGACAAAAGCAATATGACGATTGAAGTAGGCATTTACTGTTTTAAGCTTCTCCATGTCTTTTACTTCAGTGTTATCTGCTATTAACTGTCCCCAGTTAGTCAATTTAACCTCTACGCCTTCTCCATACATTTTTTTAGCTAATTTGACTAAATCTGGTGTAATCAAATGTATAGGCGCTTTAGCAATCACAAGACACGCAAACGCGCTGACCAATAATATTAGCCAAGGCATTTTTTGTGTTCTTTCCTTTAATTGATGCACACTTAGATCCAGTAAAGGGCTATTTTAAAACTCTTATGAACTTTAACTATAGGTGAGCGTCAGCATTCCGCTGAAAATGTAACAATTTTTCCCAGTTTCAATAATATTAGCTATGGTTAAAGTATGTTACTGACGGATTCAATCTTTAAACAATGAGCCATACCGAACAAGAGTCGGCATCTGATGCCTTAAAAAGACACTTTGCCCAGCGTGTGACAAACCAAATGCGGTCTCTCATTAATCGCTGGCGCATAGCTAGTGAGCACACGCTTACCACCGAAGTACTTTCAGATCTGATAATAGCTGCTAACAAATTACAAGAGCAAGCTCATAAGTTCAATGCTACCGGTCAAGCTGAGCAAAGCATTGAAATTTTATCTTTACTGAATCAAGCCCAAGATCAACTGCCCGACATTAGCACTAGTATCATCTCAGAGCTTAATAACACGCTCTCCGGTCTAGGCGAAAACTCTATTAGAAAAAATGATGCAAGTCCTGCTGAGCGAATTTTACCCAAGATTCGCCCTGTTTTTATTGTTGTGCGACCTGACCTAGCCAACAAGCTAGTTGAGCAGCTAGGGCACTTCGGGATAGAAAACCACATCATTGAAAGCTCTGAGCAGTTTGAATTGCTTGTAAACCTATACATTCCGTGTTGCTTTATTGTAGACATCGATTTTGACGGACCTTCGCAGGGTTTAAAACTAATGGAGGAATATCGCAAAGAGCATAAAGACGACATTCCCAAAATATTCATTTCTCATCATCAAACCGCATCTCTTGAACAGCGTTTAGGCGCATCACGTGCTGGTAGCGTACATTTTTTTGTAAAACCATCGGTGCCTGTACTTATTCGAGCTGTTGAGCCATTTTACGGTGATCATCCAGAAAAACCTTATAAGGTATTGGTGGTAGACGATTCTCGCAGTCAAGCAATGTATTGTGAAAAAGCATTATCTAATGCTGGTATGAGCACTCATGTAATTACTAATCCCATGGAAGTATTGAACTCTATAAAGTCATTCCATCCAGAAATTATAGTTATGGATATGTATATGCCAGGGTGCACAGGTACCGAACTGGCATCGGTAATTCGACAACAACCAGAATACATTCGTATCCCTATATTATTTTTATCTGGCGAAGAAGATAAAGACAAACAGTTAGATGCAATGAGCCAAGGCGGTGATGATTTTTTAACAAAACCAGTGGACCCTAATCACCTATCATTAACTGTAAAAAATCGCGGCGAGCGAGCACGAGTGCTAAACAGTTTAATTGTAAGGGATAGCCTAACCGGTTTATACAATCACACACACATACTTGATCGATTGAGTATGGCTTGCCGATTAGCCGCTGAAAATAACAGTAAACTTTGCTTCGCTATGATCGACATCGACTTTTTCAAAAAGGTAAATGACAACTACGGTCATCCGGTGGGAGACAAAGTAATTTCGGCACTTTCGCTTTTTTTAAAACAGCGCCTTAGAAAAACCGACAGTGTTGGACGATACGGCGGAGAAGAATTTGCAGTAATATTACCCGATACCTCAGGTGAAGATGCGTTGCATTTTATGAATGATATTCGAGAAGTATTCAGTCAACTTGAACACAATGCTGGAGACAGCGAGTTCAAAGTAAGTTTTTCATGTGGAATATGCAGCTTTAACGGCACTAATGCCGACTTTATAATCGAACAGGCTGACGAAGCAATGTACGCCGCTAAAAAACAAGGTCGTAATAATGTGCAACTGTATATTGAAGATGATTAAATCATCGCCTTAAACCCGGTCATCAACTAATTACATTATCGATTCACACTTTATATGCCAAGCACTTCAGGTTTTTCCTACCTGCGGTACCTCTGCTGTAGACAGCCTCACACGCTTTAGGCAAACTAGCTTCATCTTAAATAAAAATAGCGTACTCAAATGGCTTCCATTCTTGTTTTACACGGCCCTAATTTAAATTTACTTGGCACTCGTGAACCTGAGCTTTATGGTGCCGAGACTCTTGACGACGTTAATCAAGTATTATCAAAAATTGCCCACCATGCTGGCCACCATATTTTGTCTTTTCAAAGTAACGCAGAATATGAATTAATTGAACGCATTCATGAAGCGCGAACAGAAGGCATTGATTTTATTATTATCAATCCAGCAGCGTTCACTCATACCAGTGTTGCTTTAAGAGATGCTATTTTAGGGGTTAGTATTCCTTTTATTGAAGTTCATATTTCAAACGTTCACGCTCGAGAAGAATTTCGTACCCATAGTTATTTTAGCGATGTTGCGGTCGGTGTTATTTGCGGCCTTGGAATTCAAGGCTACGAGCTGGCATTACAGGCGGCGCTGCGCCAATTGGAGAAATCATAAGATGATGGATATCCAACAAATAAAAGACATTATTAAAATAATGGAAAGCTCATCGCTATCAGAGTTAGAAGTATCTGAAGGTGACTCTCGTATTTGTTTAAAACGACAGTTAACGGGACAAGTAACTTTAGATACGCCGTTGCTTCAAAATTCAGCTCATCAGGCTACTAATGACAGTCAAAATGAAAGTAAGCCTATTAATAAAGGACATGTGGTTAAATCTCCAATGGTAGGAACATTCTATACCTCGCCATCGCCTAGCTCGCCAGCGTTTGCCGAGGTAGGAAAAGCCGTTAAAAAGGGCGATGTTATCTGCATTATCGAAGCAATGAAAATGATGAATCAAATAGAAGCTGATAAATCTGGAGTGATAGAAGCCATTTTAGCCGATGACGGCGCGCCGGTTGAATTTGACCAAGCTTTATTTACCATCGTTTAACAGCAAGCGAATGGTATCTGTCGCAAAGTAAAAGGTTTTTATGAGCACACTGATTAAAAAAGTTGTTATTGCTAATCGCGGCGAAATCGCCCTTAGAATTCTGCGCGCCTGCAAGGAAATGGGCATTGCTACCGTAGCGGTTCACAGCTCGGTAGACCGCGACTTAATGCATGTGCGCTTAGCCGACGAAAGCGTCTGTATTGGCCCTAATCAAAGCAGCCAAAGCTATTTAAATGCAGCAGCTATTTTAAGCGCTGCTGAGGTAACCGATGCTACTGCCATTCACCCAGGTTATGGTTTTTTAGCCGAACGCGACGACTTTGCCGAGCAAGTTGAAGAGTCTGGGTTTAAATTCATTGGCCCCAGTGCGGCTGTTATCCGTATTATGGGCGATAAAGTAGCGGCACGAGACGCCATGAAAAAAGCCGGCATTCCAACAGTCCCAGGTACAGGTGCCATAACAAAAGACTTTGATGTTAAAAAAGCGGCTGAAGAAATTGGCTACCCTGTGATTATTAAAGCCGCCGCTGGTGGTGGTGGCCGGGGGATGAAAGTGGTTAATAGTGAAGCGGCGCTGTCGGCGGCTATTTACTTAACCCAAAGCGAAGCCAAGGCTGCCTTTGGCAGTGACAAAGTCTATTTAGAAAAATTCTTAGAAACCCCTCGTCATATCGAAATTCAAATTTTGTCTGATGGTAAAGGTCATACTGTGCATTTAGGGGATCGTGATTGCTCTATACAAAGACGTAACCAAAAAGTTATAGAAGAAGCACCAGCACCTAACATTCCACAAAAACAACGGGATAAGGTGGCCAAACGCTGTGTTCAAGCCTGTAACGACATTGGCTACGAAGGCGCAGGGACATTTGAGTTTTTATATCAAGATGGCGAATTTTATTTTATAGAAATGAACACTCGCATTCAGGTTGAGCACCCCGTTACTGAAATGGTCACAGGCATAGATATCGTTAAAGAGCAGTTACGTATTGCATCTGGCTTAGGGCTCTCGTTCAAACAAAGCGACATAAAAATTACTGGCCACGCCATTGAATGCCGCATAAATGCTGAAGACCCCACTACATTCACTCCCAGCCCAGGCACTGTCACGCAATTTCATGTACCCGGAGGGTTTGGTATTCGTGTGGATTCTCACCTATATAATGGCTATAGTGTTCCGCCCTATTATGACTCGCTAGTGGGCAAGATTATAAGCTATGGCGACGACCGGGAAAGCGCACGCTTACGCATGCGCAATGCTTTAGATGAAATGGTAATTGGTGGAATTAGAAGTAATATTCCTTTGCATCAAGACCTAATCAAAAGCAAAGAGTTTGAACAAGGCAGTGTCAATATTCACTTCCTGACCAATAGACTCGCGAAGTAATAATTAAGTTAAACCCTTAGTAAACAACTGGCAAAGTACCCCTTTGCGATAATAGATAAGAAGTAGCCAAACATGTCGTGGATTCAAGCCATTTTAGAAGTACCTGCCGAGCAAACTACTGAAGTAGAAGATTTGCTTATGGCTATTGGTGCGCAAGCAGTAACTATGGGTGACGCCACTGACCAGCCTATTTACGAGCCTAAGATAGGCACTACTCCGTTATGGAGTACGGTCACACTAGTGGCTTTGTTTGATGCAGAGCAACCACTTGAGTTTCAGATGAAACAGCTGGCTGAACTCTACAAAACAGAATATCAACAAGATTTCCCAAGCTATAAAATTGAATTAGTAGAAGATAAAGACTGGGTACGAGAATGGATGGATACCTTCAAGCCCATGCCATTTGGCAAGCGTTTGTGGATTTGCCCAAGCTGGTTAGAACCAGAAGACCCTTCTGCTATTAATCTTAAGCTGGACCCTGGCTTAGCCTTTGGTACTGGAACCCATCCAACCACATCGCTATGTTTAAAGTGGTTAGACACCGCCGATACTGAAGGTAAAAGTGTATTTGATTTTGGTTGTGGCAGTGGAATACTGGGCATTGCCGCAATGTTGCTTGGGGCAAAATCGTTAGTGGGCATAGATATTGATCCGCAGGCGGTTTCAGCCAGTTATGAAAACGCCGAGCGTAATACCTTAGACATGACCGATGTATCGTTTCACTTACCTGAAGATGCACCCGAGGTGAAAGCAGATATCGTGTTGGCTAATATACTGGCAGGCCCGCTAGTTGAACTTAAAGATTCTATACTGTCATACTTACTACCAGACGGACTGTTGGTATTATCGGGAATTCTGGCTCGCCAAGCTCAGGACGTAACTAACGCATATGAGCAGCAATGCAAAATAATCAGTATTGAAGAAGACGATGGCTGGGTAAGGATTTATGCCCAGCGTAAAGCTTAATTAGAGATTAGAGGCACGCCAAAAACAGCGCCATGGAAAAAACTCAAATTACACAATGTCCTAAATGTGAAACCACATTTAAGGTTACTCCTGCTCAGCTAGCTATTGCTAAGGGTGCCGTGCGCTGTGGTGCCTGCCTGCATGTTTTTCGTGCTAGCGACTACTTCCAAAAAGAAAAAGAAGACATCAGTTCAAAAGACGACCGTACTCAAGACATGTTTTCTGAAGAGTTGTTTACAAAACCAGCCGAAAAAAGTGGACTTGCAGATACATTAGACGATTCAGATTCAGACCTTATTCACGATGATATGGAAGATGAAAACGGCCTAATACACGACGATATGTTTGATGAGCAGGTTAAAAACAGTGCCATTGAAATATCTGAAGATTTTTTATCTATCAGCTTAAATGATACAAAAGACCCATTTTTTAGTGACCTAGCAAAAGTACAAGATTCAGAGCAAGGTAAAAACAAAGACGATGAATCCTGGGCTCAAGCACTGTTAAACGACAGTGAAGACGAAATTACACCGGTGGCAAAAGCTACAAATAAAATATTGCCTAAAACTCCCAAGCAAAACTTTAGCTTCATAGAAGTTGACCCACTTGACCTTAGCCTACCCGAGCGGCCTAGCCGTACCAAATTATGGCTATGGGCACTTGCCTGCTTTACCTTGCTTACTTCGTTAATGGCACAATTAAGCTACTTTAATTTTGACCAATGGGCTCGACAAGAAAGTATGCGCCCTTGGTATCAGTTAGCCTGCGAGCAATTTAACTGCACACTGCCCTCTACTTACGATTTAACTAAAATTCAAACTACGGCTAGTCCTCAGGTTAGCTCTCATCCCAAATACGAAAATGCACTAAGTGTAGATGTGCTATTTATTAATCATGCTACCTACAAACAGGCATTTCCCAAGTTAGAATTGACGTTTACAGATTTCAATGACAAACCAATTGCCCATCGCTTGTTTACACCAGCCGAATATCTGGCTGGCGAAGCGTCAGGACTAAAACTAATGCCAGTGGAAACACCGATCCATATCGCTCTAGAAATTCAAGATCCAGGCTCCCGCGCCAATAATTACAGTGTTCGTTTTTTAGCTCCTTAGGTGTAATCTGACATCTGTCTTTTTCAAAAAAATGTCCTCACCAGATCTTGACACTCACATTTTCTTTTTGTTGGAAAAATAAACAACAAAATAGATCAATTGTTGCCCTGTCAAGACTTTCGCAGTCACTAGTTTACGCGTATCATAGCCGCCCCTTGCTAGAGCAAAAAACAACCAACTTGACGTATATGTTCCTAATTGGCCAGTACCAAATTGATACACCCGTGGTGCTAGCTCCAATGGCAGGCGTCACCGATCGTCCTTTTAGGCAACTGTGCAGAAAGCTAGGCGCAGGGTTGGTTGTTAGTGAGATGGTCACCAGTGATGTGAATTTATGGAACACTCGTAAATCACAAACTCGACTAGATCATCAAGGGGAAGTGGATCCCATATCGGTACAAATTGCCGGTGGAGACCCTGAAATGATGGCAAATGCAGCCATCATGGCGGTTAAGCATGGCGCTCAAATTATTGATATCAATATGGGTTGCCCAGCTAAAAAAGTATGTAATAAAGCCGCTGGTAGCGCGCTCATGAAAGATGAAGCGCTGGTAAACGAAATATTGCAGGCTGTCGTATCATCAGTAGATGTACCCGTTACCTTAAAAATGCGCACTGGTTGGTCCCCAGACCATAAAAATGCACCTAAAATTGCATTAATGGCCGAACAAGCTGGCATTGCTGCCTTAGCGGTTCATGGTAGGACTCGAAGTTGTGGTTACAAAGGTGATGTGGAATACGACACCATTAAAACGATTAAACAGCAGGTATCTATTCCTGTTTTGGCAAACGGTGATATTACTACACCCTTAAAAGCCAAACAGGTATTAGAGTACACGCAAGCGGACGGCGTAATGTTAGGGCGAGCAGCCCAAGGCCGACCGTGGATATTTAGAGAGATTCAACACTTTTTAAAAACAGGCCAAACACTTGAGGCCCCTAAATTGTTAGAAGTAAAAATTATATTGCTTGACCACATGTCTTCGCTTTATGAATTTTATGGAGAATTTATGGGTGTGCGCATCGCGCGCAAGCATGTGGGTTGGTACCTTCAGGCACATGACAACGACAGAAATGTTCGTCGTCAGTTTAACCAACTAGAAACGCCTGAAGAACAGATAACTTTAATACACACTTTTTTTACTCAATCTTTGGGCAAGGAAACAGCGGCATGAGTACCCACGAATCAAATGTGGCAACAAATCAAAATCCAGCAGAGAACGGAATGTTACCTGCAGACAATACCCAAACTTTACGTGACAGTGTGGAGAAAGCTTTAGAAAGCTATTTTGCACAGTTAGACGGTCAGCCCGTTACTGAAGTTTACGACTTAGTGTTGTCTGAAGTTGAAGCGCCATTACTAGAAGTAGTTATGCGTTACACTAAAGATAATCAAACAAAAGCCTCTGTGCTATTAGGTTTGAACCGCGGAACATTGCGTAAAAAACTTAAGCAATACGGAATGCTTTAGTCTTAGCTGACAAACTTCTCTAGACGCTGCTTTTGCAGCGTCTTTGCATTTTAAACCATCAAAACTGACTAATTGATCAAATTATGGCATCTGCAATCACACCCGTACGTCGCGCCCTAATCAGTGTTTCTGATAAATCAGGCATTGTTGAATTCGCAAAAGCATTAGCCGCCAAAGACGTAGAGATACTGTCGACTGGTGGTACTTACAAACTGCTATGCGACAATGGCGTTAAAGCTATTGAAGTATCCGATTACACTGGCTTTCCTGAAATGATGGATGGCCGAGTTAAAACATTACACCCAAAAATTCACGGTGGTGTATTAGGCCGTCGTGGACAAGACGATGCGGTTATGGCTGAGCACGGCATCAACCCGATAGATCTAGTAGTAGTTAATCTTTATCCTTTTGAAGCTACCACTGCTAACCCTGATTGCAGCTTACCAGACGCCATTGAAAACATTGATATTGGCGGGCCAACCATGGTTCGCTCAGCGGCTAAAAACAATGCTCACGTAGGCATCGTTGTAAACGCTTGCGACTATGACGCAGTATTAGCTGAACTAGAGAATAACAATGGCCTAACGCACAAGTTACGTTTTGATCTAGCGTTAAAAGCATTTGAACACACCGCTGCTTACGATGGCATGATTGCTAACTACCTTGGTCGCATCAACCAACAAGCTGAAGAATTAAGCACAGACGACATGGGTGTTTTCCCCCGTACGTTCAACACTCAATTCATCAAAGCTCAAGATATGCGTTACGGTGAAAACCCTCATCAAAAAGCGGCTTTCTATAAAGAAGCTACGCCAAAAGAAGCCTCTATATCTACTGCCGTTCAAATTCAAGGCAAAGAACTTTCGTTTAACAACGTGGCCGATACAGACGCCGCTTTAGAATGTGTTAAATCGTTTGTTAAGCCTGCATGTGTAATTGTTAAACACGCTAACCCTTGTGGTGTTGCTGTTTCAACTAACGGTATTAAAGAAGCTTACGACCTAGCATTTGCTACCGATACTGAATCAGCTTTTGGCGGCATTATCGCGTTTAATCGCGAGCTTGATGGCGAAACAGCGGCGGCTATTGCCGAACGTCAATTTGTAGAGGTGATCATTGCACCTTCAATCAGCGCCGATGCAAAATTAGTTTTAGCCTCTAAGAAAAACGTAAGAGTATTAGAAACTGGCGAATGGGCACCTGAACGCTTAGACGCATTTGATTTTAAACGTGTTAACGGTGGTTTATTAGTTCAAGGTCGTGATAACGGTATGATCACAGCCGACGATCTAACGGTTGTAACCAAGCGTAAGCCAACTGAAAAAGAAATGCATGATTTAATCTTTGCATGGAAAGTGGCTAAGTACGTTAAATCAAACGCTATTGTTTATGCAAAAAATCGTCAAACAGTCGGTGTAGGCGCTGGTCAAATGAGCCGTGTAAATTCAGCTCGTATTGCCGCAATTAAAGCCGAACATGCGGGCCTTGAAGTTCAAGGGTCTGTTATGGCAAGTGATGCATTCTTTCCATTCCGTGACGGCCTAGATAACGCAGCCAAGGCGGGTATTGCAGCGGTGATTCAACCGGGTGGCAGTATTCGTGATGACGAAGTTATTGCCGCTGCCGATGAAGCTGGCATGGCTATGGTATTTACAGGTATGCGCCACTTCCGCCATTGATTGTATGGGGTGGATATTTTCCTCCCTGACTGCGTTGTAGAACCTTCCGCCCTTCCTCATGTGGTACACCACACTCCGGAGTGCGAAACAACCTACGCCTTATCAGGAAGAAAAATCTCTCACCCCTTAGAGTTCTTAAGGCTATGAGAATGGCCTTAGCAAGAAATAAAAGCCGTAAATTTATTTACGGCTTTACTGGTTTTAAACGTTAAGCTTCTGTCCTAAAAAATAGAAGGGTAAATATAAGGCGCTCTGGCTTCTTAAATAATACCCGTAAGGAAAACACATGAATGTATTAGTAATTGGTGGTGGCGGTCGCGAACACGCCCTAGCTTGGAAGGCCGCACAAAATCCTTCTGTTGAGACTGTATTTGTTGCACCAGGTAATGCTGGTACCGCCATTGAAAATAAATTAAAAAACGTTGATATCGATGTTTTAGATTTTGAACGATTAGCCGCATTCGCTAAAGATAACAATTGCGAGCTGACCATTGTTGGCCCTGAAGCCCCATTAGTTGAAGGCGTTGTTAACTTTTTTCAAGCTAAAGGGTTAAAAGCATTTGGCCCTTCAAAAGGCGCAGCACAATTAGAAGGCTCTAAAGCCTTTACTAAAGATTTTCTTGCTCGTCATAAAATTCCTACTGGAGATTATCAAAACTTTACCGAAGTTGAGCCTGCACTTGCTTACCTTAAAAAAATGGGTGCACCTATTGTTGTTAAAGCTGACGGTCTTGCCGCTGGTAAAGGTGTGATTGTGGCTGAAACACTTCAGCAAGCCGAAGATGCCGTTACAGACATGCTTTCTGGTAACGCATTTGGTGAAGCTGGTTGCCGAGTTGTGATCGAAGAGTTTTTAACCGGTGAAGAAGCCAGCTTTATTGTAATGGTAGATGGAAATAACATTTTGCCAATGGCCACTAGCCAAGATCATAAACGTGTTGGTAACGGCGATACCGGCCCTAACACTGGCGGCATGGGTGCTTACTCTCCTGCCCCTGTTGTCACTCAAGAAATTCATGACCGCGTTATGAAAGAAGTAATCGTTCCAACTGTTGAAGGCATGAAAGCTGAAGGCAATGATTACACTGGTTTTCTATATGCTGGTTTGATGATTGATGCTGAAGGCACGCCTAAAGTTATCGAATATAACTGCCGTTTTGGTGACCCTGAAACGCAGCCAATTATGATGCGTATGCAGTCTGATTTAGTAGACCTATGTTTAGCGGCTTGTGAAAAAGATGGTCTAGCTGGTAAAACAGCTAACTGGGACTCTCGAGCAGCAATTGGGGTTGTTGTTGCCGCAGGTGGTTATCCTGAGTCTTATAATAAAGGCGATGTCATAACACTACCTGAAACCCAAGCTAACCACGAAAAAGTATTCCACGCTGGTACTAAGCTTAATGCTGCCGGTGAAGTTACGACTAATGGCGGCCGTGTATTATGTGCCACAGCACTGGGTAATACAGTAACCGAGGCACAAAAAAGTGCTTACGATTTAACTGCTAAAATTAGCTGGAAAGATAGTTTCTATCGCACTGATATTGCTTATCGCGCTATTGCTCGCGAGCAAGGTAAAGGTTAACAACTTTTAAAGATACACAACAGAAAAAATCAGCCTGCTTAAATGTAGGCTGATTTTTTTTTGACTTATGTTTGCTTTCAGTATTAGCAGCATTCATTTATATTGCATTCATCACCAGCCTATTAATCACTATACTATTTGTCACGATACTATTACCCTGACTATATCCACACTGAGTTAATTAGAATTCCTTATGCTGCGTACCCTTGCATCTATATTAATAAGCTATTTATTGTGCAGTAATTGCTTAGCCGTCACAGCGGCTGGAAATATTTCTGTTAGTACCTCTATAAATGAGCCACCGGCTATTATCTTGGCGTCAGGGCCTTTTAAAGTGCAGTTAAATGAAAGCATTCAGTGGCTTAAAGCAAGTTATAAAGACCTTAGTCTTGGACAACTACAGGCAAGTTCTAATGATAAATTCACCCACTTAAATAAGGGTGCTGTGTTAGAAGGCAATCAGGTTTACTGGCTTAGAATGCGAGTTATCAATCCTTTTAAAAACACACAGCAATTAGCTCTATCACTGGCACCTAAAAATATTATAATTGAAGCGGCCTACTTTAAGAGTAATGGGGAATGGTCTTACCTAGCTCAAGTAAAAAATAATTCAGTACTAACAGCCCATTCACCGATGATGTTAGCGTTTGAGCATTCGTCTGATAGCTATATTTACTTAAGAATAAAAGCACCTTCGACCACCAAGCTAGATGCCAAATTAAAAGATATGAATCACTACACTGAGGATTTAATTTTTTATCAGCAATTAATTGGTGCATCTTTATCGGCTGTATTATTAATTATAATTTTGCATTTTCTGATACTTCAGTCTCATAACCATATTCATCATTATTTAATGATTACTATGTCAATAGTTGCTGCTCTTTATGTAAGTAGTCATGCACCGTCTCAACATAAACCAGAATGGATTTTTATATTTAATACCATTAGTCCGTGGCTTGTTGCTTGTCTGCTCGCTTTTTTTAGCTTTGACTCTAAACAATACAATCAAAATCTACTGTCAAATAAAAATTTTTATACGGTACTTATTTTAATACTTATAACTCTTATATTAAACACAATGTCATATTTCACCTTACTTGCAGCCAGTTTACTTCCGCTTGCATTTGCAGGTTACAATGCGATA
Organism: Bermanella sp.; assembly: GCA_034112325.1. Lineage (GTDB taxonomy): Bacteria > Pseudomonadota > Gammaproteobacteria > Pseudomonadales > Oceanobacteraceae > Bermanella. The sequence goes on from JAWUVO010000064.1 coordinate 17,295, forward strand.
AAGACCAGTAAAATAATGTTTATGGCTTGTTTACTATTTTTTATCAGTATTGCATGGCAACTAATCTATATAGCCAATCCTAATAATATTTCACCTCCTATGAATATGATTGAAGTTTATAGCATGGTATTAACCATAACCTTAGCCAGCTTAAGTCTCATCACCCCTTATTTTCAACACAATATTTCAAATGATAATACTGATAATATAAATAACCATTCTTCATTTTTAGCTAAATTAAGTCATAGTTTTCGTACTCCTATGAATGGTGTTTTGGGTATGAGCGAATTACTAAAAGACACACCATTAAGTCAACAACAGCGTAATTATCTCTCGACAATCGAACAGTCAGGAAATGATTTATTGCGATTGATTAATCGAGTAAGCGACATAGGAAAAATACAAACAGGAAAGCTACAATTTAATACACAAGAGTTTGACCTTACATTGGCAATCGAAAAAATAATAGATACACATATACCTTTAGCCGAGCAAAATCATGTGGAAATTATTGTTAACATTGATGCTAAAATACCGGTAAAAATTATCTGTGATGAAGATCGCCTACATACCGTAATAGACAACCTATTATTAAATGCTTTGTCCCATACAAAAAATGGTGAGATTGAAATTAGAGCTCACTGGGTAAATATGGCTAGTCAAGATAAACTACTATTTACTATTAGGGATTCTGGTCAGGGTATTTCGGAAGATACTTTAAAGCTGGTATTGAGCAATCATAACCCCACGAATAACTCTACAATGGACATTGAAAATATTGATTTTGGTTTATTACTGAGTAAAAATATTATAGAAGCGTTACAAGAAGAGTTTTATATTGAGAGCAGTGTCAGTATTGGCACAAGTATCCGCTTCTCGATGACTGCAACTCCTAGCGGAAATACCCTGGCTAAAATTTTGCCAAATACTTTAAGTGGGCTTTCAATTTTGATCGTTGATGACAACCGGACATTCAGATCTGTCATTCAGCAATACGCTCAAACTTGGGGGGCACATGCCGACACCACCTATAACGGTAAAGAAGCTCTGGCCTTATTACGTAACCATAACAATACTGATAGTCCCTACGATATAATCATCATTGATCAAGAGATGCCCATTATGGATGGTTTTGAATTAGCCTCAAAAATTAAAAATGATCCTGAAATTAATCAAAACATCATAAAAATTATGTTAACTGGCTCAGGGATTAGTAATAAGAACAACTCTGTAATAGATACTGGTATACACCAAGTAATTGCAAAACCAGTGACTTCTAGAGCGCTACAAGCTGTCTTAATTGAACATATCGCACAGCGATCATCACAAATAGCTTAACTAGATACTCTATATCGCAGCACTAATAAGCCAAGCTTATTCAAAAATGCATTCAGTACATGCATCAAGTTAATATTGCGAGTAAAATAACTGCAAACACTCTAGGTACTCTAATATGCGTACATTATCTCCGCTGGACTATTTAATATCTCACATTGATAACAGCCTAAAAACGTTAGTGCCTAAAGCTGCCAGCGCTCACAGATTATCGCCTGCAATATCTGTTGAAGACTTGCCGCTAGACGATGCAGAAAAAGAGCACGCAGTCGGGCTAATGAGAATTAATCATACTGGTGAGGTATGCGCCCAAGCTTTGTACCAAGGCCAATCGCTTACCGCTCGCCTACCAGGCATTCGTGAAGCAATGGAAGAAGCTGCAGAAGAAGAGATAGATCACTTGGTTTGGTGTGAGCAACGCATCCATCAGCTAAATGGTCGCACCAGCCTTTTAAATCCTATTTTTTATGGCATGTCATACAGCATTGGTGCATTAGCCGGCGCATTAGGGGATAAATGGAGCCTAGGATTTGTGGCCGCTACGGAAGATCAAGTCTGCGCGCACTTACAGAGTCATTTTACAGAATTGCCTAAAGGTGACTTAAAGAGTAGAGCCATCTTAAATACCATGTTTGATGATGAACAGAGACACGCAGAAATTGCGCTGGAAGCTGGAGGCGCTGAACTTCCTGCTCCCATTAAAAGGCTTATGACGAGCATGTCTAAGATAATGACCAAGACAACCTATAAGCTTTAAAAAGTCTAGAGGAGCAGCTTATTTAGCTGCTAATCTATATGACTTCTGCCAGCCTATTGAAGCTCTGTATCAAACCTCTGTTAGCTCAATAACTTCGTAATCGTGGGTAATTTCAACACCAGCCGCTTCAAGCATAATACTTGCCGAACAATATTTTTCAGCTGACAGTGAAACGGCTCGGCTTACCTGTGCTTCTTTTAACTTGTAGCCCTTCACAATAAAATGTAAGTGAATTTTAGTGAATACACTAGGCACAGTATCGGCTCGCTCGGCTTCGACTTCGGCAACACAATCTACAACATTCTGGCGTGATTTTTTTAAAATGCTCATCACATCAAAGCTGCTGCAGCCGCCTAAACCCATTAACACCATTTCCATTGGACGCACACCAAGATTACGGCCACCATGATCTTCAGGCCCATCCATTATGACTGAGTGACCACTGCCTGACTCAGCCAAAAACATGGCATCTTGAACCCATTTAATACGTGTTTTCATAATAACGCTCAAAGATAAAAATAGCAGATTACCACACTCGGAGGCTCTAGCAGAACAATTGCAGCGAACACAGACTCAATAAAGAATAGGACGAAGTACGACGTAGTTCCCAAAATAGAACATTATCAAGCTAAATTAAGCCTATTCCAATGAAGGTTATTAACCTATCCTTATAAAAAAGTGCATAATAATGATGCATTTAATGCTATACATAATAATGACTTGATGGATTGATGGTTTAAATATGATTACAGGGCTACGTACAGACAGGCACAAGCATTTGGACTATTTTTTGTCCCAGTGTCACCGTCGCCGCTATCCAGCACGCAGCACCATTATTTATGCAGGCGATAAAAGCGACTCTCTTTTTTATATTACTAAAGGGTCAGTTACCGTTATTATTGAAGATGATGACGGTCGTGAAATGATTATGGCCTACCTCAACGAAGGCGATTTCTTCGGCGAAATGGGATTATTTGATGAAGTAAGCCCAAGAAGCGCTTGGATTAAAGCTAAAATTGAATGTGAAGTAGCTGAAATTAGCTATAGCAAATTCCGTGAAATCAGCGGTCAAGACCCACGAATTTTATACTTTATTGGTGAGCAAATGGCCACCCGCCTGCGTAAAACTACCCGTAAAGTAGGCGACTTAGCTTTTTTAGATGTGACAGGTCGAGTGGCCCGAACATTGTTAGATTTAAGCCAAGAACCCGATGCCATGACCCATCCTGACGGCATGCAAATTAAAATCACAAGACAAGAAATTGGTCGCATTGTAGGCTGTAGTCGCGAGATGGTTGGTCGAGTATTAAAAGCCCTAGAAGAACAAGGGCTAGTAAACGTCAAAGGTAAAACAATGGTGGTATTTGGTGCGCGTCAAGCCGCTACACTGCCTAGCCGAAAAGGCATTGAATAAAAAAAGTTGAGCAGCGCCTAGATAAATTTTATAACGGCGCTCAACCCCTTTTCTCCCTACCCCTTCTTTTAGTAACCTATTCTGTGCATGACTAAATGCGCCAACTGTAATTTCTGTTTAAAACTCTCAAACCTAGCCCCAAATCAATGTCTATACTATTAAATATTGTTATATATTTGGCAGGAATATGGAAGATTCAATATTTGCAGAAGAACCTTCGCAAAACAAAGATTTGCCTGAAGCGCTAACGCCTTGGCACATATTAGTGATTGATGATGAACCAGGTGTTCATCAAGTTACTGAAATGGTATTCAGGGGCTTTAAGTTTGATGGTCGCCCGCTAAAAATTAGCAATGCCTATAGTGCTAAAGCAGGTCGAGAGATAATGGAGACATGTGACGATATCGCACTGGCTATTGTGGACGTTGTTATGGAAACCGACCATGCTGGGCTAGACCTAGTTCGCTATATTCGTGAAGATCTAGAAAATCATTATACCCGCCTTGTATTGCGCACCGGCCAACCAGGCCAGGCTCCTGAAGAGCAAATTATAATAAATTATGATGTAGATGATTATAAAGATAAAACCGAGCTCACCAGCAATAAGTTAATTACATTACTTTATGCCACATTACGTTCTTACCGCAGTATCTGTGTTATTGATCAGCATAGGCGCAGCTTAGAACAGGTAATTTTATCGTCGACTGAGATTTTTGAAGCCAACACTTTAAGTATGTTTGCATCGGCGGTGTTAGAACAAATTTGTACTCTATTGCACTTTAAAAACGCTATATTTTATTGCGCCAGCTTAAACGAAGACTTAGTAGAAGTTGAAAATTATCAAGTATTAGCGGCTACTGGCGACCTATCTCAATATCAAACAAAGACCAAACAGCAACTCCCACCTCATGTATTAGAATCATTTAATAAAGCACAACAAGATAAAAAATCGTTTTTACAAGGTGATTCTTACACAGGATATTTCACCACCAGCCACGGCAGTGAAAATTTATTATTTGTTTCTATCGGTAAAAATATGACTGAAATGGATCATCAATTACTTGATATTTATGCTAATAACATTGCTATAACCTATGAAAACTTATTGCTCAACGATGAGATTATTGAAACCCAAAAAGAACTGGCTTATATATTAGGTGAAGCCGTTGAACAGCGTTCAAAAGAAACAGGCAGCCATGTGAGACGCGTTGCCATGTATAGCTATCTACTAGCCAAACATAGCGGATTAAATGAAGCAGATGCCCACACAATTAAACTGGCGAGTCCTCTGCACGATGTTGGGAAGATAGCGATCCCAGATAAAATATTAAAAAAACCTGGAAAATTTGATCCTGAAGAATGGGATATAATGAAATCTCATGCACAGATTGGAGCTGACCTGTTATCCAACAGTGACAATGAGGTTATTAATATGGGAAAGATAATTGCGGGGCAACACCACGAACGCTGGGAAGGCGGTGGTTATCCTAAAAATTTGAAAGGTGAGGAAATACATATCGCAGGACGAATTACCGCACTGGCCGATGTATTTGACGCGTTAGGCTGCAAGCGCTGCTATAAAGACCCATGGCCATTAGCCGATATTTTAGCCGAAATAGACAAGCAAAAAGGTAAGCACTTTGACCCAACCTTAGTGGAGCTTTTACATGCAAACATTGATGAGTTTTTAAAAATCCGAGAGGCCTACCCAGAGTAATAAAATCACTCTGGTAGAGGAAAAACTAGAAAGCTAGAAAAATAACTTCTTTAGTTCACTACCTGGGTCTTCTGCACGCATAAATACTTCACCAACTAAAAATGCATTTACGTTCTTTTCACGCATAATCTTTACGTCTTCAATTCCCATTATTCCACTTTCTGTTACCAGTAAAGTATCTTTAGGCACATGAGGTAAAAGGTTAAAGGTAGTATCAAGCGTTAAATCAAATGTATGTAAGTTACGATTATTAATTCCTAACAAAGGTGAAGGTAACTGTATCGCTCGTTCAAATTCTTGCTGGTCATGGGTTTCAACTAATACATCCATGCCTAACTCTAGGGCACAAGCATTGAGTTCACTCATTTGCTGGTCACTTAGTGCCGCTACAATTAGTAAAATACAATCGGCACCTAATGCACGAGCTTCGACTACTTGGTAAGGGTCAACCATAAAGTCTTTTCTTAATACAGGTAGAGAGCATGCGGCTCTTGCTTGTTTGAGGTATTCGTCAGACCCTTGAAAATAATCAACATCCGTTAAAACTGAAAGACAAGCGGCGCCTCCTTTTTCATAAGAACGTGCAATCTCTGCTGGCAAAAAGTTTTCACGTAACACACCTTTACTGGGTGACGCCTTTTTAATCTCAGCAATAACCGCGGGTAAACCTGCGGCTATTTTATTTTCTAGCGAAGCTTTAAAGCCACGAACCGCATCGGCATCTTTTGCTAATGCCGATAGTTGATTAATAGAAATCGACGATGAACGTTCTTTCACTTCTTGCCATTTACGGTCAATAATTTTTTTCAATATTGTTGGGGTATTCATATTCTTCACTTTAATCTGCCAGCACTTGAGTGAATGCAGCCAGTTCATTTAACTTTTCTAAGGCTAAGCCTGTACTTATAGCGTCTTCAGCCATCGCCACACCTTCAGCTAAAGATGACGCTAGGTTTGAAGCATAAATAGCTGCCCCTGCATTTAGCGCGATTAAGTCGGCGGCTTTTATACCTTCTGGAGTTTCCCGCTTGCCTAATGCATCTTTAATAAGTTTTAAACTTTGCTCGGCACTATCAACGGCCAGCCCATCAAGACTTTGTGTTTTAATATTAAAATCTTCGGGACGAACTTCATAGACTGTCACTTTGCCATCTTTTAATTCGGCAACGGTTGAAGCTCCTGATATTGTAATCTCATCTAAGCCGTCGTGTGCATGTACAACCAACACATGCTCTGAGCCTAAGCGACCCAAAACTTCGGCTAGTGGCTTACATAGGTCACCATTAAAAACACCCAATACTTGATTAGGAACACCGGCTGGGTTGGTAATTGGGCCAAGCATATTAAAAATAGTGCGCATAGCCAATTCTTTACGTGGACCAATAGCATACTTCATGGCGCTATGGTGCGCAGGGGCAAACATAAAGCCGACACCAATATCTTCAACAGCTCTAGCCACTTGCTCCGCAGTTAGTGATAAATTTACGCCTGCCGCTTCTAAAACATCGGCGCTGCCAGTAGATGACGAAACACTGCGATTACCGTGTTTTGCTACTTGACCACCCGCGGCTGCTACAACAAATGCGGCGGCCGTAGATACATTAAAAATGTTAGCCCCATCACCACCCGTACCACAGGTATCAACTAAATTGTCGCCTTTGACTGTCACCTTAGTCGCCAACTTACGCATTACACGCGCAGCACCCGTTATCTCGTCAATGGTTTCGCCTTTCATACGAAGGGCAACTAAAAAACCACCAATTTGAGCATTGGTTGCACCGCCAGTCATAATAGTTTCCATCACAGAAGCCATTTCTTGTTCGGTTAAATCTTGCTTGGCAACAACTGCATTAAGCGCTTGCTTCATTTCCATTGTTGGTACCCTTCTTATTTAATTCTAGATTGTTGTAATACTAGATTGTTGTAATTCTAGAGAGTTATTTTTAAAAAATTATTTAATAGATCATGACCATGCTGAGACAATATTGACTCAGGATGAAACTGTACACCTTGTATAGGTAAAGTTTTATGCTGTACACCCATAATTTCTTCCATGCTGCCATCTTGATTTTCAGTCCACGCGGTAATCTCAAGGCAATCTGGCAAAGTATTTTTGTCGATTACTAAAGAGTGATAACGGGTGGCTGTAAACGGGTGTGCTAAGTCTTTAAACACACCTTTGTCCTGATGATGCATTTCGCTGGTTTTACCATGCATAACTTGCCCAGCACGTACTATGTCACCGCCAAATGCTTGCGCGATACTTTGGTGCCCAAGACAAATACCTAAAATAGGTAACTTGCCTGCAAAGTGCTTTATAGCCGCAACCGATATTCCAGCCTCGTTAGGCGTGCAAGGCCCTGGGCTAATGACTATACGCTCTGGATTTAAAGCTTCAATTTCTTCGATGGTAATCTCATCATTTCTCACCACTTTTACATCAGCACCTAGCTCACCTAAGTATTGAACTACGTTATATGTAAAGGAATCGTAATTATCGATCATTAATAACATTATGATTTACCTTCAGCATTTACATTATTTGGCATGGCTTGAATCATGCTTTTTAATTCTTTTATTTGTTGCTGTAATTCAGACATCGTCGGCTCGGTGTTATGTTCTGCTTCTTCTTTAGCATTCTCTTTCTCAATAACGCTTACCACGATGCCTATTACCATATTTAAAAATGCAAACGCGGTTAAGAATATAAAGGTTAAAAAGTAAATCCAGCTAAGACCATATACAGTCATGGTTTCGTACATTACATCGGTCCAGTCTTCAAATGTCATTACCCTAAATAACGTTAACAGCGATATAGATATATCTCCCCATAACACCGGATTAATGTGGGCGAATAACGTAGACCCTATTGCTGCATAAATATAAAATATAATAAACATTAACAGCATCACGTAGCCTAACTGCGGCAGAGCTTTTAATAGAGAATTAAGCAACACACGTAACTCAGGAATAATTGAGATCATTCTCAATACTCTAAAAATTCGCAATAGACGCCCAATAAAGGCCATGTCACTTTCTTCTACGGGTATTAAACTCGCAACAACAATTATCGTATCAAAAACATTCCAAGGATTTTTAAAGAAATTACGCTTTTGCTCTTCACCAATAAAACGGATGGTAAGTTCAACTAAAAAAATTACAGTAATAAAGACGTCTAACCAAGAAACAAACGTCAGCATTATTGGCGGTAGATCGTAGGTTTTTGCTCCGACTACAATAGCCGAAAACAAAATAACCGACACCACAAACAGCTCAAACGCCTTATTACTGCGCAAGCCTTGAAATCTCTGCTGCAAACTTAGAGTATTCATTGTTTAGTTATCCAATCCTGACTCGGCCATGGCAACGGCCTTAAAAATAGCTCGGCCTTTGTTCATGGTTTCTTTCCACTCTAAACGAGGCACACTGTCGGCAACGACACCAGCACCTGCTTGCACATACAATTTTCCATTTTTAATAACAGCGGTGCGGATTGCGATAGCGGTGTCCATGTTGCCATTCCAGCCTAGATAACCCACTGCCCCGCCATAAATACCACGTTTAACAGGCTCTAATTGGTCTATTATTTCCATTGCTCGAATTTTGGGTGCGCCACTTAACGTGCCTGCCGGATGAGCCGCTCTTAAAACATCCATAGCTGTCATACCGGGCTTAGCTTTGCCTTCGACATTACTCACAATGTGCATCACATGGCTGTATCGCTCAACTACCATTTGATCACTTACTTCTACCTGGCCTACTTCACTCACCCGACCCACGTCGTTTCGACCTAGGTCAATAAGCATTAAATGCTCAGCAATTTCTTTAGGGTCAGATAACAGCTCTTTTTCTAAAGCTAGATCTTGCTCGGGAGTTTCACCACGATAACGAGTGCCTGCGATTGGCCTAACCGTAATCATACCGTCTTCAAAGCGCGCTAGAATTTCTGGACTTGAACCCACTACTTGGTGATCTCCAAGGTCCATAAAATACATATACGGACTTGGATTTAAAGTTCGCAGGGCACGGTATAAGTTAATAGGTTCGGCGTGAAAGTCTACAGTCATACGCTGACTGACAACACATTGCATAATGTCGCCTGCCAATACAAAGTTTTTAATTTTATCAACGGCCGTTAAAAAATCAGCTTCGCCAAAACCAGAAACAAAATCGCTTTCAGGTACTTCTCTGGGCTTAATTAACGGCTGACCAATTTGTCCTTGGTAAGGACGGCGTAACTGACCGCGCATAATTGTAATTTTGCGCTTGGCTTTCTCTAGGGCGTTGGCCTCGGAAGGGTCGGCCAATACAATAAAAAATAACTTGCCACTTAGATTATCAAACACCATGATTTCTTCGCTTTGCATAAGCAAAATATCTGGGTTTCCTATCTCATCTTCTGGGCAACTATCCGCCAGCCGTGCTTCAACATAACGCACTACATCGTAGCCAAAATAGCCCACTAGGCCGCCATCAAATTTTGGTAAACCTTCAATAGGAGCCACATTAAACTGGGCCTGATAGTCAGCGATATAATCTAGCGGATCGTCTACTTCTATCGTTTCAACTTCTATCCCACCTTCTTCAATGGTGACAGTGTGTTGATTGACCTTTATAACCCGATGGCAAGGTAAACCTATCATGCTATACCTAGCCCATTTTTCGCCGCCTTGAACAGATTCAAGTAAGTACGAATACTGACCTTGAGCGACTTTAAGATAAGCACTTAATGGCGTATCTAAATCGGCAAGCACTTCGTGAAAAACAGGTATGCGGTTATATCCCTGCTTTGACAGCTCAGAAAACAATGCTGGTGTCATGATGTAATCCTAAAAAACAAATATTGAAATAAAACGGAGGTACGTAACGGCAGGGCGCTAAACAGCAAACACAGGGGTGCGCCCTGCTAGAGCCATCGCTTAACATGAAGACTGATATTGAACCGTGTGTGACAGAAACGTGCTCGCACCCGCTTAATTCCTACATATGAAAATGATTGGCCACTATACCAGTGAACGTTTAAGCCTAAAAGGATATAGAGGGATTATTGAGCTAAATTTAGCGACATAAGATAGATTATTGCGCATGCTCGAGGTCATTTTGGCTTATGGCTAGTTAACTGGAACGGTTTTAACCCAAATATGCTGCAAAAGTTTTAGTTAGACCCCATGATAAAAGAAGCCATTGGTAACTTTGAAGCTAAGTATTTACCACTAATTAGTGGTCTATAGTGATGAATTTGCTTGGCTTACTCATGAGATGTACTCTGTTTTAACAAACAAATTAAAATCTTTAAGTGCTAAAAGTGCTAAGTCAGGAGACAACATGGACAAAAAGCCCAAAAAAGT